>NZ_DKJX01000062.1:0-15345 GCF_002454935.1 Massilia sp. UBA6681 | reverse complement strand
ACGGCACCCTGATCGTGCTGGCGGAGCGCTGGTATCCGTCCAGCAAGCTCTGTTCGGGCTGCGGAGAACGCAACGCCGCCCTGGCCCTGGGCGAGCGCGCCTGGACATGCGCCGGCTGCGGCGCGTACCACGACCGCGATGTCAACGCGGCCATCAATTTGCAACGGCTCGCCACCGGCGCTCTCGCGGCGGCAACGGCGCTACCCGTGGCGAGTCCGGCGACGACGCCGGGCACTGCCGCCGGCCAGGTGCCGGCGGGAGGCGGGAAAGTCACGCCTGCCAGGCACGAGCTCGGTCAACAAGACGGTTCGGGGCAGGAAGAGAACGCTGCACACTTTTGTGCACGTTTTTGCTAGCAGGCGGCCATGCACGATGCGAACGTGGTGGTCATCGGCGGGACGGGTTTCATCGGCGGCCACCTGCTGGCGCGCCTGGCGGCGGACGGCGTCGGCACGCTGGTCCCCGCGCGCCACTACGAAACCGCCAAGCAGCTCACCACCTTGCCCTACCTCGACCTGGAGGTGGCCGACATCCACGACGACGCCACGCTGCGCCGCCTGGTGGCCGGGCACGATGCCGTCATCAACCTGGTCGGCGTGCTGCACGGCGGTCATGGCGATCCCTACGGTCCGGTATTCCGGCAGCTGCACGTGGAGCTGCCGCGCCGCATCGTCCGGGCCTGCGCCGAGCTGGGCGTGCCGCGCTACCTGCACATGAGCGCCCTCGGCGCCAGCCACACGGGCGCCTCGATGTACCAGCGCTCCAAGGCCGACGGCGAACTGGCCGCGCGCAGCGAGCCGAATGTCGCCGCCACCATCTTCCGTCCCTCGATCGTGTTCGGGCCGGGCGACCATTTCCTCACGTTCTTCGCCAAGCTGCAGCGCCGTTTCCCGGTGCTGCCGCTGGCCTGTGCGCAGTGGCGCCTGCAGCCGGTGTACGTGGAAGACGTGGCCGCCGCCTTCGCCGTGGCGCTGCGCGAACCGCGCACGCGCGGCGCCGTCATCGAGCTCGGCGGCCCCCAGGTGTACACCCTGGCCGAGCTGGTGCACCTGGCCGGGCGCTACGCCGGCCATGAACGCCAGGTGCTGGCGCTGCCCGACTGGGCCGCGCGCCTGGAAGCCAGGCTGTTCGAGCTGATGCCGGGCGACCCGATGATCAGCCGTGACACGCTCGATTCCATGAAGGTGGATAATGTGGTCGATCCGCTAACGCGAGCCTTGACAGCGGAGGCGCTCGGAATCAAGCTGACGTCGCTCGAAGCCGCCGCGCCGCACTACCTGGCGCCGGAAAGTAGTCTGGATCACTACCGCGAGCACGCAGGCCGCTGATTTCTCATACCGACTCACTACAGGACACCATGCAGACCATCGAACTCGACCCGACCCTGTCTTCCACCCTCGAGGCAGCCCGCCAGCCGGGCCTGACCCTCGTCATCGGTAACAAGAACGTGTCGTCGTGGTCGATGCGGCCCTGGGTGGCCGCGGTGGCGTTCGGAATTCCGTTTACCGAGATCCGCGTCCTGCTGGACAAGCCCGACACCGCCACCAATATCGCGCGTTATTCGCACGCGGGCCGGGTGCCGGTGCTGCTGGCCGGCGAAATGACGATCTGGGACAGCCTGGCCATCGTCGAATACCTGGCCGAGCAGTTCCCGGACAAGCACATGTGGCCGCAGGACGTCGCCGCGCGCGCCATGGCGCGCTCGATCGTGGCCGAGATGCACTCGGGCTTTTCCGAACTGCGCAGCGCGATGTCGATGAACATCCAGGCGCGCCTGCCGGGACGCGGCCGCACCCCGGGCGCCCAGGCCGACATCGGCCGCATCTGCGAGATCTGGGAAGACTGCCTGTCGCGCTTCGGCCACCACAGCTTCCTGTTCGGCGACTTCTCCATCGCCGACGCCTTCTACGCCCCGGTGGTGTGCCGCTTCAAGACCTATGGCGTGGCGCTGGCGCCGGCGCTGCAGGCCTATTGCGAGCGCGTGCTGGCCCACCCGGCGGTGGCGCGCTGGGTCGACGAAGCGATGCGCGAGATCGATCCGACCCCGCAGCACGACCTCGACCTGCCGCAGGAATGACGATGCGCAGCTATGTGGTGGGCGGGGCGGTGCGCGACGAGCTGCTGGGGCGTCCCGTCACCGACCGCGACCACGTGGTGGTCGGCGCCACCCCGCAGCAGATGCTGGAGCTGGGTTTCCGCCCGGTCGGCAAGGATTTCCCGGTTTTCCTGCATCCCGACACGCACGAGGAATACGCGCTGGCACGCACCGAGCGCAAGACCGCGCCGGGCTACCACGGCTTCGTGTTCCACACTTCGCCCGACGTCACCCTGGAAGACGACCTGGTGCGGCGCGACCTGACCATCAATGCCATGGCGCGCGCCGACGACGGCAGTATCGTCGACCCCTACAACGGTCAGGCGGACCTAGAGGAGCGCATCTTCCGCCACGTTTCAAACGCCTTCGCCGAAGACCCAGTGCGCATCCTGCGCCTGGCGCGCTTCGCCGCGCGCTTTCCGGACTTCCGCGTCCACGATTCCACCCTCGCGCTGATGCGCAGCATGGTCGAAGCGGGGGAGGTCGACGCCCTGGTGCCCGAGCGGGTCTGGCAGGAGCTCTCGCGCGGGCTGATGGAAGAACGTCCGTCGCGCATGTTCGACGTGCTGCGCGACTGCGGGGCACTGGCCCGCATCCTGCCCGAACTCGACGTCCTGTGGGGCGTGCCGCAGCCGCCGCTGCACCATCCGGAAGTCGACACCGGCGTGCACATCATGCTGGTGATCGACTATGCGGCCTCGCAGAAGCACCCGCTCGAGGTGCGCTTCGCCGCCCTGGTGCACGACCTGGGCAAGGGCGTCTCGCCAAGCGAAACCTGGCCGGCCCACCACGGCCACGAATTCGAGGGCATGAAACTGGTCACGGCCGTGTGCAAGCGCCTGAAAGTGCCCAACGAATGCCGCGACCTGGCCCTGATGACGGCGCGCGAGCACGGCAACGTCAGCCGCGCCCTGCAGCTGCGGGCCAACACCATCGTCACCCTGTTCGAGCGCTGCGACGCCTTCCGCAAGCCGGAACGCTTCGCCCAGATGCTGCTGGCCTCGGAATGCGATGCGCGCGGACGCGGGCATGAGGAGCACCCGCTGCGCTTCGAGGACTATCCGCAGCGGCCGTATCTGCTGCGCGCGCTGGAGGCGGCCCGCGCCGTGAACGCCGGCGAGGTCGCGGCGCGCTATGCCGAAAAACGCGACAGGATTCCTGAAGCGGTGCACGCGGCGCGGGTCTCGGCCGTGAAAGCGGCGTTAAGGGAAGCGTAGAACATCTACGGTGCACGACTGTTCCGCAAGCTTTTGCTATGCTCTCCGGATAACAACATGATGTAACGGAGGACAAGATGGTTGGCGTGCTGGCGCAGCGCGTAGCGAGCTTGAAACCGCGTCGCCGCCTGCAACTCGCCGGCCTGGCGGTGCTGGTGCTGGCCTTGCTGCTCGCCTTTTTCTATATCCGCTCGGAAGCGACCGATCCCGAGGTGCGCAACGACGTGATGCTCAACCTGCGCGAGCTGGAAAAGCTCGACGCCGAATGGGATGCCAATATCCTGCGCGCCCATATCGGCCGTGCACCAGCCACTGCGCAATTGACCACCCAGCTGCCGCGCATGCGCGAACTGCAGCAGCGCCTCGGCGAGGCGCTGCCTGAAGCCGCCAGCCCGGCCGTGAACACCGCCTACACCCAGCTGCGCGACGCCCTGCAGCGCAAGGAGCTGATCACCGCCCAGTTCGCGCGCCACAACCCGCCGCTGCGCGAGGCATTGAGCTTCCTGCCGCCGGCCGTGGCCGACCTCAAGACCGAGCTGGGCGGCATCGAGGGCGCGCTGGCGCCGGCGCGCCTGGTGGTCCGGCTGGACGCTTCCCTGAACGACCTGTTGAGCGAGATCCTGCGCTACAACGTCGCGCCCCGTCCGGCGCTGGCGGCGCGCATCGACGAGATCCTGGGCGACATCGCGGCCCAGGAGATCGCCTTCTCGCCCGCCGTGGTCGAGAAGATGGACGCCATCATCAAGGCCGCGCGCGTGATCCTGGAAAAGCGCCCGCTGGAAAACCGCCTGGAAGCCCAGATCGCCGCCTCCGGCGTGAGCGCCGCGCTCGACCGCCTGGGCCGCGAATTCGACCGCTCCTTCGACGCCAAGCTGGCGGTGCGCGAGCGCTACCGCAGATACCTGTTCGCCTATTCGGCCATCCTCCTGATGCTGCTGGCCTACGCCGGCATGCGGCTGCGGCGCAGTTACCGCATCATCGGCGAGGTCAACCACCGGCTGCAGGCGGCCAACGAGAACCTCGAGCACCGCGTGGCCGAACGCACCGCCGAGCTGGAATCCCAGTCGAAGCAGCTCGAGCGCCTGGCCCAGCACGACAGCCTGACGGGCCTGATCAACTACCGCCAGCTGACCCGCCTGCTCGAGCGCGCGCTGGCCCGCGCCACCCGCCGCGATTCGGTGGTGGTCGTCATGTTCATCGACCTGGACGGCTTCAAGGCCGTGAACGACACCTACGGCCACGCCACCGGTGATCTGGTGCTGCAGATGGTCGCGCGCCGGGTGCAGGAAAAGCTGCGCGCCGAGGACGCGCTGGCGCGCCTGGGCGGCGACGAGTTCGTCATCATGCTGGAAGAGGTCGCCTCGCGCGAAGGCGCGCTGCGCGTGGCCCAGCTGGCGCTCGACCAGATCAAGTCGGTCACCGAGGCGGACGGCAATCCGGTCCGGATTTCGGCCAGCATCGGCATCTCGAGCGCGCGCGGTTCGCTGGGCGCGGCGCGCGGCTCGGCAGCGCTGCTGGCCGAGGCCGACAAGGCCATGTACGAGGCCAAGCAGGCGGGCAAGGGTGTGTTCGTTGTCAGTCCTTCATCGCAGTGGATCGTTCCGGGACAGGACGGCAAGCAATAGCAGAATCCGTTACAATCCGACGTATGCTGCACTGCACAAAGTAAGGATGTTGGACATGCTGGACAATTCCCTGTTCCGTTGGCTGAAGGGCCTGGGCGGCCGCCGCAAGGACGGCCGCCCGACTGTGCTCGTCAAGGAACTGGGCGAACGCGACCGCCGCCGCATCCTGCGCCACTTCCTGGCGCTGGACGACAAGGATCGCCTGCTGCGCTTCGGCAGCGTCATCCCGGACGATGCCATTACCAAGTACGTCGAGAAGCTCGATTTCAGGCACGACATCGTGTTCGGCGTGGTGAACCGCGTGTTCCAGCTGGTGGGCGTGGGGCACCTGGCCTTCGCCAAGGCCGGCGAGGGCAAGCCGACGCAAAAGGAACGGGTGGCCGAGTTCGGCGTGTCCGTCTCGAAGTCGGCGCGCGGGCAGGGCGTCGGCTCGCGACTGTTCCAGCGCGCAGCGATCCACTGCCGCAATGCGGACGTGGATACCCTGTACATGCAGTGCCTGACCTCGAACCAGACCATGATGCACATCGCCAAGAAGGCTGGCATGGAAATCAAGCGCGAGTACGGCGAGGCGGATGCCTACCTGCAGCTGCCGCCGCCGAGCCCGGCGAGCGTGATGGCGGAGGCGCTGGAGGAGCAGTGGGCGGTGATCGATTACACCGTGAAGGCGAATGCCCGGGCGGCGGTGAAATGGCTGACGCCCAAGAAGTGACAGACTTGTCTTTCGTAGGGTGGGCAGGTTTCCTGCCCACGCGTTCAAACAGTGCTGGAGATGACGCAGGCATTTGACAGTCAACTATCACCGCGTGGGCGGGAAACCCGCCCACCCTACATTACCCGGCAACGGGCAGTGCGGTGGTTTCTTTGATCCTCTGCAGCGCAAAACTCGACTTCACATCCAGCACCGCCGGATGCTTGAGCAGTGTCCCCATCATGAAGCGCGAGAAGTGGTCCATGTCTTCCACGTGCACGCGCAGCAGGAAATCCATCTCCCCCGTCATCGCATAGCAGGCCACCACCTCCGGCCAGGTCCCCACCGAGATCGCGAAATCGTTGCGCGGCGAGGTCGCCGGCAGGCCCGGGGCGCCACGCGCGCCGCCCGCCACTTCGCTGTGCTTTTCCAGGCGTACGTTCACATAGGCCAGCAGCCCAAGCCCGATCTTGTCCGGATCGACGAGGGCCACGTACTGGCGGATCACGCCCGCTTCTTCCAGGCGCTTGATGCGGCGCAGGCAGGGGGAAGGGGACAGGTTGACGCGCTCGGCCACGTCCTGATTCGACAGGCGGCCATCGGTCTGCAGTACGGACAGGATCTTGCGGTCGGTCTTGTCGAGCTCGATTTTTGACATGTTTTCCTCGGTGGATTCGCGAACCCGGCAATTTTATTGCGCAAATCATCTGGCGGGGGGAATTGTTTGGAATTTAATGCCGGAGGGCCGGGAATATACTGTGCGCATGATGGATCAGGCTGGCAGAACCCGGCCCCGCGCGTCCAGATGGCCACCAAGAGCCGCAGCGCGCCCCGCATCCTGGCGACATTAACGGAGACACCGCATGAACGCACCCCTGGCGCGCGCCAACCTGGCGCTGCCGCAGCACGACATCACCCTCGACGACAAGTGGACGCTCGAACGCGGCCGTGCGTTCATGACCGGCACCCAGGCCCTGGTCCGCCTGCCGATGCTCCAGCGCGAGCGCGACCAGAAGGCTGGCCTGAACACCGCCGGCTACATCACCGGCTACCGCGGTTCGCCGGTCACCGCCGTCGACCAGACTGCGATGAAGGCGAAGAAGCACCTCGACGCCCACCACGTCAAGTTCCACCCGGGCATGAACGAAGACCTGGCGGCGACTGCCGTCTGGGGCACCCAGCAGACCAACCTGTACAAGGACGCGAAGTACGACGGCGTCTTCGCCATGTGGTACGGCAAAGGCCCGGGCGTGGACCGCTGCGGCGACGTTTTTAAACACGGTAACAACGCGGGTTCCTCGAAGCACGGCGGCGTGCTGGTGCTGGCCGGCGACGACCATGCGGCAAAATCCTCGTCCACCGCGCACCAGTCCGACCACATCCTGACCCACTGCGGCATCCCGGTCCTGTACCCCTCGTCGGTGCAGGAATACCTGGACTTCGGCCTGCACGCCTGGGCCATGAGCCGCTACACCGGCCTGTGGGTGTCGATGAAGTGCGTCACCGACATCATCGAGTCGGGCGCCGTGGTCGACCTGGACCCGGACCGCGTGCAGATCGTCACCCCCACCGACTTCGAACTGCCGCCGGGCGGCCTGAACATCCGCTGGCCGGACGCCGTGCTGGACCAGGAAGTCCGCATGAGCAACTTCAAGTGGTATGCCGCGCTGGCCTATGCGCGCGCCAACAAGCTCAATCGCATCATCTGGGACAGCAAGAAGCCGAAGATCGGCATCATCACCGCCGGCAAGAGCTATGTCGACACCCGCCAGGCCCTGGCCGACCTCGGCATCGACGAGCAGGCGGCCGCCGATATCGGCCTGCGCCTGTACAAGGTCGGCATGACCTGGCCGCTCGAATCCGAAGGCGTGCACGAGTTCGCACGCGGCCTGGACGAGATCCTGGTGGTGGAAGAGAAGCGCCAGGTGATGGAATACGCCCTCAAGGAAGCCCTGTACAACCTGCCGGACGGCGAGCGTCCGCGCGTGGTCGGCAAGTTCGACGACACCGGCGAATGGAGCAACAAGGACCGCATGGGCCACGGCGACTGGCTGCTGCCGGCCACCTACGAGCTGAACCCGGCCCAGATCGCGCGTGCCATCGCCTCGCGCATCTCGCACTACTGCGCCGGCCACCCGGTCGAGCAGCGCGTGAAGGAGCGCATCGCCTACCTGGAGAACAAGGAACTGGTGCTGAAGTCGATCCCGGCCAAGGCCAATCCGGAAACCGACCGCATCCCTTACTTCTGCTCGGGATGCCCGCACAATTCCTCGACCAAGGTGCCGGAAGGCTCGCGCGCCATGGCCGGCATCGGCTGCCACTACATGGTGCTGTGGATGGATCGCGAAACCTCCACCTTCACCCACATGGGCGCCGAGGGCACGACCTGGATCGGTCAGTCCCCGTTCACCGACGAAAAGCACGTGTTCGTGAACCTGGGCGACGGCACCTATTTCCACTCGGGTATCCTGGCGATCCGCGCGGCGGTGGCGGCGAAGGTCAACATCACCTACAAGATCCTGTACAACGACGCGGTCGCGATGACCGGCGGCCAGAACGTCGACGGCCCGCTCGACCCGGGCATGATCACGCGCCAGATCGCTGCCGAAGGCGTGCGCCCGATCATCGTCGTCACCGACGAGCCGGAAAAGTACCCGGACGACTACGCCTGGGCCGAAGGCGTCACCGTGCGCCACCGTTCCGAACTGATGGACGTGCAGAAGGAACTGCGCGAGATGCCGGGCGTGTCCGCCGTCATCTACGACCAGACCTGCGCCTCCGAGAAGCGCCGCCGCCGGAAAAAAGGCGAGTTCCCCGACCCGGCCAAGCGCGCCGTCATCAACGAAGCCGTCTGCGAAGGCTGCGGCGACTGCTCGGTGCAGTCGAACTGCCTGTCGGTCGAGCCGCTGGAAACGGAACTGGGCCGCAAGCGCCAGATCAACCAGTCCTCGTGCAACAAGGATTTTTCGTGCGTCTCCGGCTTCTGCCCGAGCTTCGTCACCGTCGAAGGCGGCGGCCTGAAGAAGCCCAAGAAAGCGGCAACGTCTGAAGCCGCGCCGCCGGCACTGCCGATGCCAGCCATCCCGTCGGTGGCCGAACCCTTCGGCATCCTGATCGCCGGCGTCGGCGGCACCGGCGTGGTCACCGTCGGCCAGATCCTGGCGGTGGCGGCCCACGTGGAAGGCAAGGGCGCCGTGGTGCTCGACCAGTCCGGCCTGGCCCAGAAGGGCGGCCCGGTGATGTCGCACGTGCGCCTGGCCGAACATCAGGCCGACCTGCACTCGACCCGCGTGGGCACCGGCAGCGCGGACCTGGTGATCGGCTGCGACCAGATCGTCGCTGCCTCCCGCGACGCCCTCTCCCGCATGGGCGAAGGCCGTACCTGGGCCGCCGTCAACTCGACCGGCGCCACCACCGCGGCTTTCGTGAAGAACCCGGACTGGCAGTTCCCGGCCGAGGGTTCGAAGGGCGCCATCCTGCAGGCCTGCGGCGCCGACAACGTCGATTTCGTCGACGCCGGCAAGATCGCCACCGCCCTGATGGGCGATGCGATCGCAACCAATATGTTCATGCTGGGCTACGCCTTCCAGAAGGGCCGCGTGCCGCTGCTTGAGGCCTCGCTGCTCAAGGCGATCGAACTGAACGGCGTCTCGGTGCCCTTCAACAAAGCCGCCTTCAACTGGGGCCGCACGGCCGCCCATGACCTGGCCTCGGTGAAGAAGCTGGCCACTCCGGCCCAGGTGATCGAGTTCAAGCGCAGCGAGACGCTCGACGACATCATCGCCCGCCGCGTCGAGCTGCTCACCGCTTACCAGGACGCTGCCTACGCCGCCAAGTACAAGGCTTTCGTGGACCAGGTGCGCGCCGAGGAAGCAAAACTCGGCAAGGGCAGCCGCCTGGCCGAAGCTGTGGCGCGCTACTTCTACAAGCTGATGGCTTACAAGGACGAGTACGAAGTCGCCCGCCTGCATACCGACCCGGTTTTCCGCGCCAAGATCGCCAACATGTTCGAAGGCGACATCAAGCTGAAATTCCACCTGGCGCCGCCGCTGCTGGCCAAGCACGACAAGGAAGGGCGCGCGCTCAAGAAGGAATACGGTTCGTGGATGATGGGTGCGTTCGGCGTGCTGGCCAAGCTGAAACGCCTGCGCGCTACCCCGTTCGACGTGTTCGGCTACACCGCCGAGCGCCGCACCGAGCGTGCGCTGATCGGACAATACCGCCAGACCGTGGAAGCGCTGCTGCCGCAACTCACTGCCGAGAACCTGGCACAGGCGGTGGCGATCGCCAGCATCCCGGAAGACATCCGCGGTTACGGCCACGTGAAGGAGCGCCACCTGAAGGCCGCCAAGCAGAAGGAAGCGGCTCTGGTCGCGGCCTTCCACGCGCCGGCCGCCGGCGCCCCGCGCGCCGCATAAGCGGGCAGCGCTTGACAGGAGAACAAGACCTAAAGTCGGGTCTTGTTTTCCTGAAATTCCCTTTAGCATTTCTTGTTGTCCATCAGACCCAACTGTTACAGTTGGTTGCACTCCAGCCTGATTCGCGCGTCTATAATCGATTGCATGAGACTGCCATATGCACATGGTCGTTTGTCGACCGCTCCCCGCCTGATCGCGTCGCTGTGCGCCGCAGCCTTCGTCCTCGCCGGATGCGGCGGCGGTGGTGGTTCGCCCGGCGCCGGCCAGACTTCGCAGCAGCCGCCCCCGTCGACCACGCCGACCAACCCGACTCCCCCGACCGGCGGGGCGTCGCCGGAAGACCTCAATCCGAATCTGCTGGGCGAAGCCTTCAGCACCTACTGGAACCTGTGCGCCAAGCCGCGCACCGGCCTGGACACCGAAGGCAAGCCCTTCCCGGACCGCCAGGGCACGCTGCTCGATGAGCTGAAGTTCCTGCGCGCCTGGTCGAACCAGTACTACCTCTGGTACAACGAGATCCCGAATACCTACCGGATGGCGGATTTCACCAACCCGATCGACTACTTCAACGTGCTCAAGACGCCGGCCCTGACCGCGTCGGGCCAGCCGAAGGACAAGTACCACTTCACTTATGCCACCGAGGAGTGGGAAAAGGAGCAAAACTCCGGAATCGAACTGGGCTACGGCGTGACCTGGAAGCGCAACAGCGCGACCGTCCCGCGCACCTGGCTGGTCGCGATGGTGGAACCGGGTTCGCCGGCGGCGGCTGCCGGCCTGCGCCGCGGCGACATGCTGCTCAGGGTGGACGGCGTGGACTTCGTCAACGGCGGCACCGCCGACCAGGTCAACAGGATCAATGCCGGCCTGTTCCCAGAGACGGCCGGCGTGGCGCACCAGTTCACCCTGCAGCGCAGCGGCAGCACCTTCGACGTCTCGATGCTTGGCGCGGAGGTGCGCATCGATCCGGTCAAGCACGTGCAGGTGCTCGATACCCCGGCCGGCAAGGTCGGCTACCTGAGCTTCGAGACCCACAACCAGGTGTCGGAGAAGGAGCTGGTGGACGCCTTCACCACCCTCAAGCAGGCCGCCGTGAGCGACCTGGTGCTCGACATGCGCTACAACGGCGGCGGCCTGCTGTACATCGCCAGCGAGCTCTCCTACATGATCGCCGGCCCCGAGCAGACCAGCGGCAAGATCTTCGAGCGTCCGCAGTACAACGACAAGACGCCGCAGCAGCCGGCCATCCCGTTCCGCAACACGGCCTACGGCTTCAGCTCGCCGAATCCGGTGCGCGCGGGCACGCCGCTGCCTTACCTGGGCCTGAAGCGCGTCACCGTCCTGACCACCTCGGGCACCTGCTCGGCCAGCGAAGCCGTGATTAACGGCCTGCGCGGCGCCGACGTCCAGGTCGACGTGATCGGCAGCACAACCTGCGGCAAGCCCTACGGCTTCACGCCGGTGCCGAACTGCGGCACCACCTACTTCTCGATCGAGTTCAAGGGCGTGAACAACAAGGGCTTCGGCGACTTCTCGGACGGCCTGGCGCCGACCTGCCAGGTGGCCGATGACCTGTCGCGTCCGCTCGGCGACCGCAGCGAAGGCCTGCTGGCCGCGGCGCTGACCTACCGCGAGACCGGCACCTGCCCGCCGGCCAGCCGCGCGCGCCAGGTGCCGATGGAGATCGTGCGCCATCCGGCCAAGGAAATCTCGATCTACACGAAGCCGCGGCAGTAAGCTGCGCGCGCAAAAAGAGCCCGGCCAGCACTGCTGCCGGGCTCTTTTCATTCTGGAAACAGGTCTATAATCGTCGGCTTTGTCACCCGCTTGATTGTGGAGTTTCCTGATGATCCGTTCCGCCCTGCTGCTGGCCCTGCTGGCTGCCGTTCCCTTCGCCCATGCCGCCCCCGACCTGAGCACCGTGTCGGAGCGCTCCGGCTTCCAGTCCACCGGCCGCTACGATGAAGTCATGGAACTGTGTGCTGGCTTTCAAAAAGCCTATCCGAAGCAGGTGAAGTGCATCGAGTTCGGCCGCACGCCGGAGAACCGCCCCATGCTGGCGCTGGTCGTGTCGAACACCGGCGCCTTCACGCCGCAGGCGGCGAAAAAGCAGGGCTTGCCGGTGACCCTGATCCAGGGCGGCATCCATGCCGGCGAGATCGACGGCAAGGACGCCGGCTTCCTGGCCCTGCGCGAAACCTTGAACAACAAACTGGCCAAGGGTGCATTGGACAAGCAGGTCCTGCTGTTCGTTCCGGTATTCAACGTCGACGGTCATGAGCGCTTCGGCAAGTGGAACCGCCCGAACCAGCGCGGCCCGGTCGAGATGGGCTGGCGCACCACCGCCCAGAACTACAACCTCAACCGCGACTACGTGAAGGCCGACGCACCCGAGATGCAGGCCATGCTCAAGCTGGTCAACGCCTGGGACCCGCTGACCTACGTCGACCTGCACGTGACCGACGGCGCCAAGTTCCAGCACGACGTCTCGATCCAGGTCGAGCCGGTCTATTCGGGCGATCCGGAATTCCGCAAGGCCGGCCTGGCCCTGCGCAGCAAGGTCATCGCCGACATCGCCAAGCAGGGCTCGATGCCGCAGTCCTACTACATGTCATTCGCCAAGACCGACGACCCGCAATCGGGCTTCATCGACAGCGTCTCGGACCCGCGCTTCTCGACCGGCTACTTCCCGCTGCGTAACCGCATGGCGATGCTGGTCGAGACCCATTCGTGGAAGGATTACCCGACTCGCGTGCGCGTGACCCACAACACGGTGATCTCGGTGCTCGAGCAGGTCGCGCAGAACGGCAAGGCCTGGCAGCAGGCCGCCCAGGCCGCGGACGCCCGCGCCGCCCAGCTGGCCGGCGCCCCGGTCGCGCTGACCTACCGCACCACCGACAAGACCGAGATGGTCGACTTCCAGGGCTATGAATACACCCGCACCCCGTCCGAGGTGTCGGGCATGCTGATGACCCGTTACGACGAAAGCAAGCCGCAGGTATGGCGCGTGCCGCTGCGCGAGGAAGTGGTGCCGGACCGCGTGGTCAGCGCACCGCGCGCGGGCTATATCGTGCCGGCCGCCTGGGCCGACATCGTGGCCAGGAAGCTGACCCAGCACGGCATCGGCTTCCGCAAGCTGGACAAGGCGATCGCCCAGGCGAGCGTCGAAACCTTCCGCGCCGACAAGGCGACGTTCGGCGCCACTTCGCTGGAATCGCACCAGCGCTTGAGCGTCGACGGCAACTGGAAGGCCGAGGCGCGCGCCGTACTGGCAGGTTCGCTGTACGTGCCGGTGAACCAGCCGAAGGCGCGCCTGGTGGTGGCGATGCTGGAGCCGCAGGCGCCGGACTCGCTGCTGGCCTGGGGCTACTTCAACAACGCCTACGAGCGCAAGGAGTACATGGAAGAATACGTGGCCGAGGACGTGGCGCGCGAGCAGATGGCCGCCGACCCGGCGCTGGCCGCCGAATTCAAGCGCCGCGTCGACACCGACCCGGCCTTCGCCAAGAACCCGCATGCGCGCCTGGACTTCTTCTACAAGCGCCATGCTTCGTGGGACGAGCGCCACAACCTTTACCCCGTCTACCGCACCGCCACCGCTCCCTGAGCGTTCCCCCTGCGCCTGATCCGAAATACGATACGGATCAGGCGCAGGGCGTGCGCCGTCCCGCGGGCGGCGCCGATTCGCCAGACTGCCAGGGTCGCCGCGCGATCGCGACGCTGCCGGGAACAGGCGGCGCCGGCGCTGGCCGGCCTGCTGGTGTTCGCCTTCATGGCCTGCTGCCCATCCCGGCCTCCACCAACATCCCTTCACTTGCAGCGAAATTTCGGCAGCACTTATGCTGGTGGAATAACTTTGTTGCCGTTCAGGTACATTCTCCGTAGAGGCATTGCTAATTTGCAAGGCCTGACTTAGTCTCGCGAGACTGCGCGCCGGTTACAAAAAAAGACAAACTGCGCAGGTGAGAGAACCTAACGACCTGAAGAGACCCATGTCGCTCCGCGCAACAGGGCTTGTTCCGTCCTGCTCGATCGGGATGGAGGCATGTCACACGTGTTTCTGCGCCTGCCGGACGTCGCCGGCGTACCAATGCCCAGCACTGAAAGACGAATGCCATGTCCAAAACGACCCTGCCACAACGCTCCACCCTTGCCCTGACCATCGCCTTTGCTCTCGGGGGCTGCGGCGGCGGTGGAGGCGATTCGGCGCCGCCGCCCGCTCCCGGCCCGATTGCCCAGCCGCCGGCGCCGAGCACGGTATTGACCGGCATCGTCGTCGACGGCTACCTGAGCGGTTCGACAGTTTGGCTCGACCAGAACAATAACGGCCAGCGCGACAACGGCGAGCCATCTGCGGTCACTGACGCTGGCGGCAAGTTCAGCCTGACGGCAGCCGCAAGCATCGCCCAGGTCAATGGCCAGCGCCTGCGGGTAGGCGGCGGCACGGATACCTCGACTGGCCTTCCGTTCACCTACACAATGAGCGCGATCGTCGAAGATGCGGCCAGCAAGCCGTCGGTGACCGTCACGCCCCTGACGACGATCGTCGAAGCCATGCTCGCTTCGAACGCCGCGTCGAACGTGGCACAAGCGCGCGAGACCGTAGCGCGCGTGTTCGGCCTGTCCTCGGTGATGGTGCTCGACAAGGACCCGCTGACGCTGGCAGCCACCGAGCCGACCCTGATCCAGAAGATGGTCGCTCTGCAGAAAGCCATGGAAGTCATGGCGCGCACCGAGAAGGCCGCTGCCGAGGCCGACGCGACCGCCGCCTATGGCCGGGTGGCCCAGGCAGTTGCCGCCGAAGTGGCGCGCACCGGCGCATCCGGCGCCGCGACCTCGGTCAGCGTCCTGGTGCAGGGCGCCGTGAACAACCAGGACCGCCTGCTGACCAACCGCGCCGCGGCCCGCGGCACGGTGATGCTGGCGGCCGACGTGGCCAACCTGGTGGAAGCGAGCCTGGCGATCGGTGTCGGCCGCGTGATGCAGGCGGCGCCGAATGCGACCGGCGTGGCGCTGCAGCCGCTGCTGGCCTTGTACGTCGACCCCGTCATCCGTATTGTCGACGACGTGCAGAACCGCGCCGAGACGGTGGCGGCCACGATCAGCCAGGCGCCCGCCGGCCAGCCGCTGCGCCTGGCCACGGTAGCCGCGGAAGCCGGCCTGCCGCTGGTCACCGTCGGACTCGTGAACGCCACCAGCGCGCTGGCCGGCGTACCGGCGGCGTCCGCCCAGACGCCCGCGGCGCTCGCCGGCGTGCTGCAGGCGATCCAGGCGCTGCCGGTCGCGCAGCCGACACCGGCCC
>NZ_DKJX01000040.1:0-40179 GCF_002454935.1 Massilia sp. UBA6681 | reverse complement strand
CTGCGTACCGAGATCGGCTCGATCAACGAGGCGGCCGAGCGGGCCGAGCGCGAGCGCATCGCACGCCAGAGCGGCAAGCCGGCGCCCAAGCCGGAGCCCGAGCCGCCGCCGCGGGTGGCCGAGCAGAAGCCGCCTGAAACCCGCCCGAGCGCGGTGGAGCAGGAGGTCCCGCTGGCCCCGCCGGCGCCGGCCGGCGCCTTCGCCGCCCTCAAGGGACGCCTGACGGCGCCGATCAGCGGCAACATCCGCGCCCGCTTCGGCGCCCGTCGTACCGAAAGCCTGACCTGGAAAGGCATGTTCTTCACCGCGCCGGAAGGCGCCGAAGTGCGCGCCGTCGGACCGGGACGGGTGGTGCACGCCGAATGGATGCGCGGCTGGGGCAACATGATCATCATCGACCACGGCGGCGAATACCTGTCGACCTACGGCTTCACCTCGGCGGTGCTGAAGCGACCCGGCGACATGGTGCGCGCCGGCGAGGTGATCGCGAGCGCGGGCAATACCGGCGGTATCGAGGAATCGGGGCTATACTTTGAGCTCAGGCATCGCGGCAAGGCCTTCGATCCTTCAGGCTGGATCAAATTCTAGGAAACAAGGGAATAGCGATGGGCAAAGCAAAGAATATCGGGCTGATCGGACTGGGCATGGTGGCCGGCGTGGCCGCCTCCTTCCAGTTCTCGGCGCACGCGCAAAAGGACGTCGGCTCGCCGCTGCCGCTCGACGAGCTGCGCCAGCTGGCCGACGTTTACGGCCTGATCAAGACCGACTACGTCGAGCCGGTCTCCGACAAGAAGCTCCTGTCCGAAGCCATCGGCGGCATGGTCGCCTCGCTCGACCCGCACTCCGTCTACCTGGACCAGAAGGCCTACAAGGAGATGAAAGAAGCGGTGCAGGGCAAGTTCGTCGGCGTCGGCATCGAGGTCGCCAGCGAAGACGGCTACGTCAAGGTGGTCGCCCCCATCGAGGACACCCCCGCGCACAAGGCCGGTATCAAGTCCGGCGACCTGATCACCCGCATCGACAACGTCCCGGTGCGCAACATGTCGCTCGACGAAGCGATCAAGCGCATGCGCGGCAAGGCCGGCAGCAAGGTCACGCTCACCATCGCGCGCCGCGGCGAGGACCGGCCCTGGGTGGTGCCGGTGCAGCGCCAGGAAATCGTGGTGCAGAGCGTCAAGGCCAGGATGATCGAGCCGGGCTACGCCTGGCTGCGCGTCAGCCAGTTCCAGGAAAACACCGTCGAGGAGCTGGCCAAGAAGGCCAAGGCCCTGTACGCCGAGAACCCCGAGATCAAGGGCCTGGTGCTCGACCTGCGCAACGACCCGGGCGGCCTGCTGCCGGGCGCGATCGGCGTGTCGGCGGCCTTCCTGCCGCAGCCTGAGCAGCTGATCGTCTCGACCAAGGGCCAGCTGCCGGACTCCAACCAGCAGTTCTACGGCCGCCGCGAATTCTATTCGCAGCGCGGCGCCGATCCGCTGGCCGGCCTGCCCGCCGGCCTCAAAACGGTGCCGATGGTGGTGCTGGTCAACGGCGGCTCGGCCTCGGCTTCCGAGATCGTGGCCGGCGCCCTGCAGGACTACAAGCGCGCCATCATCATGGGCAGCCAGACCTTCGGCAAGGGCTCGGTGCAGACCCTGCGCCAGCTGTCGCCCGACACCGCCGTCAAGCTGACCACGGCGCGCTACTACACCCCGAAGGGCCGCCCGATCCAGGCCACCGGCATCGTGCCCGACATGCGCGTGGACGAGACCCCCGAGGGCGACGCGCTGGCCGTGCTGCGCGTGCGCGAGGCCGACCTGCAGCGCCACCTGGCCAGCGAAGGCGAGGCCGGGAAAACCCAGGCCGCCAAGGACCAGAAAGAAGCGCTCGACGCCCAGCAGCGCGCGATCGCCCAGCTGAAAGACCGCAAGCCGCTCGACTACGGCAGCAAGGACGACTTCCAGCTGGCGCAGGCGATCAAGCACTTCAAGGGACAGCCGGTACAGCTGGCCAAGTCGGAGCCGGAAGCCGAGAAGCCGGCGGCGCCGAAGACTCTGCCGGGGACGGAGCAGAAGCCGCCGGAGATCAAGGCGCCGGCGAAGAAGTAAGCTGTCGGCCCGCTTGCAAAATTGGATCCCGGCCTTCGCCGGGATGACGGTCTTTAGGTAGCAAGGTACAAATGCTGCCGTAAGCTGCTAACTGTAAAACCGTCGTTCCGGCGAAGGCCGGAACCCAATTTGACTTTCGTCGCATACCCCCGCGCCCATGAACGACACCCAACTCCTGCGCTACTCCCGCCACATCCTGCTCGACGAGATCGGCATCGAGGGCCAGCAGCGTCTGCTGGACGCGCACGCATTGATCATCGGCGCCGGCGGCCTTGGCTCTCCCGCCGCGCTCTACCTCGCGTCCGGCGGCATCGGCCGCATCACCCTGGTCGACGACGACGAGGTCGACCTGACCAACCTGCAGCGCCAGGTCATGCACACCACCGCCCGGATCGGCCAGCCCAAGGTCGATTCCGGCCGCGCGGCCCTGCTGGCCATCAACCCCGAGGTCGAGGTCACCGCGCTGCGCGAACGCGTGGACGGCGCGCGCCTGGCGGAACTCGTCCGTGCTGCGACGGTCGTACTCGACTGCAGCGACAACTTCGCCACCCGCCACGCCGTCAACCGTGCCTGCGTCGAAGCGCGCAAGCCGCTGGTCTCCGGCGCCGTGATCCGTTTCGATGGCCAGTTGTCGGTCTTCGATACGCGCCGGCCGGAAGCCCCGTGCTATGCCTGCCTGTTCCCCGAAGACAGCAACTTCGAGGACGTGGCCTGCAGCACCATGGGCGTGTTCGCGCCGCTGGTCGGCGTGGTCGGCGCCATGCAGGCCGCCGAAGCCATGAAACTGGTGGCCGGCATCGGCGATCCGCTGGCCGGCCGCCTGCTGCTGCTCGACGGCCGTGCCATGGAGTGGACTGCCCTGAAGGTGGCGCGCCAGCCTGCTTGTCCGGTGTGCAAGGTTCGCCCGGCGGAGGACAATGAGTACAAAAACAAGACTGCTTTAAGACAGAATTAAACTTGCTCTTCGGCTTACAATTTCTCCAGTGCACGCGGTAGCCCCGCCCTGCGTGTAGGCTTATACTGTCAGCCCAAACCGACATACTTACTAAGAGCATCCATGCACATTGATTCGCAACGCAAGCAGCGCCGCGCACGCGGCTTCACCCTGGTCGAGATCATGGTGGTCGTGGTGATCATCGGCATTCTCGGCGCCCTGGTCGTGCCGAAACTGCTGGGCCGCACCGGGGAAGCGCGCGTGACCGCCGCCAAGACCGACATCGCCACCATGTCGCAGGCGCTCAAGCTCTACAAGCTGGACAACCAGCGCTACCCGAGCACCGAGCAGGGCCTGCAGGCCCTGGTCACCAAACCCAGCTCGGGCCCGGCCGCGAACGGCTGGAAAGACGGCGGCTACATGGAAAAGCTGCCAAAAGACCCGTGGGGCAATGCTTACCAGTACCTGTCGCCGGGCATCCATGGCGAAGTGGACATCTTCTCGCTGGGCGCCGATGGCCAGCCCGGCGGTACCGGTGAGGATGCCGACGTCGGTTCCTGGGAATAAGGTTTCCAATGCGGGCCGTGGGCGCCCCAGCTCGCCGCCCGGCGAGCGCCGGCTTCACCCTGGTGGAGCTGCTGGTCGTGATGGTCATCATCGGCATCACGCTGGGCCTGGCTTCGCTCAACGCCATCCCTTCTCCGCGCCAGAACCTGCAGCAGGAGGCCCAGCGCCTGGCCCTGCTGCTGCAGCTGGCGCGTGACGAAGCCATCGTGCGCAACCGCCAGGTGGCCTTCGAGGCCAACGGCGAGCGCTACCGCTTCGTGGTGCGCAACGACACCGGCTGGGAACCGGTCACCCGCGACGACCTGCTGCGCGAACGCACTTTCCGCGGCGCCCCCCTGCAACTGGTGCTCGAACCCAGCATGAGCAGCGACCCCAGCACCGTGCGCATCACCTTCGGACGCGAGCCGGTCGACAAGCCCTTCGTGCTGACCCTCGCCACCGCCGGCAACGCGGTCGCGATCCGTGCCGACGGCATCGGCCACTTTACCGTCGAATGAAGGTGACAGCGATGCGCGCACGCGGATTCACCCTGCTCGAAGTGCTGGTGGCACTGGTCATCGTCGGCACCGCGCTCGGCGCCGGCCTGCGTGCTGTCGGCAGCCTGACCGCCAACAGCGACGGCCTGCGCGCCGCCATGATGGCCACCTGGTCGGCCGAGAACCGGCTGGTGCAGATCCGCCTTGGCCGCGAATGGCCCGAAGTCGGCAAGCGCAACTTTCCCTGCCCGCAAGGCGAGCTCAACTTGATCTGCGAAGAGCAGGTCCTGACCAGCCCGAACCCGCAATTGCGCCGGATCGAAGTCTCGGTGTATGACGCCGAACGTCCGACGCGCCGCATCGTCAAACTGGTTCAGCTCGTGTTGAGGCCCTCGCGGACATGACACCCGGCATCCCACAACGCTCGCGCCGTCGCCGCGGCTTCACCCTGGTCGAACTGCTGGTGGCGATCAGCATCCTTGCCATCCTGGCCGTGCTCGGCTGGCGCGGGCTGGACGGCATCGTGCGCGCCCGCATCGCCCTGACGCAAGAGATGGAAACCACGCGCGGCATGCAGCTGGCCTTCGCCCAGATGCAGAGCGACTGCGAGCACCTGGCCGGGCGCGAGATCATCGGCCGCCGTCCCAACCTGGTCTGGGAAGAAGGGCGCTTCATGTTGGTGCGCAAGGTCTACAACGAAAACGAACCCTCGCAGCTGGTCGTAGTGTCCTACCGCCTCGTGGACGGCAAGCTGATCCGGCGCGAATCGCGCGGCACCCGCGACCTGGCCCAGCTCGAGGTGCTGTGGCAGGCGGCCGGCAGCGATGCGCCGTCGGAAGCGTCGACGCCGGTGGCGCTGCAAAGCGGCCTGGTCAGCATGAGCATCATGGTCTGGCAGGGCAACGGGTGGCGCCTCGAGCCGGCCCCGATCGCCGACGGCGTCCAGCCCGAAGACCCCAGCGGCCTGCAGGTCGGCCTGGTCGTGCAGGGGCGGGACGTGCCGATGGTCAAGTTCTTCCTGCTGGGAGGCACCTGATGCGCCGGCCGCCACCCAGCTTGCGCCAGCGCGGCGTCGCGGTCGTCACGGCCCTGCTGCTGACCACGCTCGCCATCTCCATCGTCGCCAGCCTGTTCTGGCAGCAGCAGGTGCAGGTGCGCTCGATGGAAAACCAGCGCCTGCACCTGCAGACCAAGTGGATCCTGCGCGGCGCCCTCGACTGGGCCAGCCTGGTGCTGCGCCAGGACGCCTACACCTCGCAATACACCTCGCTCGACCAGGTCTGGGCCACCCCGCTGGCCGAGACCCGGCTCGACCAGTACATCGAACGCGAACGGGTCGAAGGGGAAACTTTTGATGCGACCTTATCCGGTAATATTATTGACGCAACGTCGCGCTACAATCTCGTCAACCTGGCAAAGGACCGCCAGAAGGTGCCGGAACAGGTGGAGATCTTCCGCCGCCTGCTGGACAACCTGCGCCTCGATGCGCGCCTGGCGAACCGGATCGCGGACTTCGTTGCGCAGGGACAGCAGGTGGGGGTGCCGGTGGATCCGAACAATCCGAATCCACCCAATCCCAACCCGCCGGATCCGAATCCGCCGAACCCGACGTCCGTCTTGCCGCCGGTCCCGCCGGCCAACGGCGTGCCGATCCCGCTGATGCAGGTGGACGATTTGCTGGCGGTGCAGGGCGTCACCCAGGAAGTGATGGCGAAGTTGCGCCCCTTCGTGATCGTGCTGCCCTACGGAACCGAGGCGACGAAACTGAATGTGAATACCGTGCCGGCCGAGCTGCTGTCGGCGATCGTGCCGGGGATGTCGCTTTCCCAGGCCAACAGCCTGGTGGCGCGCCGCAAGACGGCGGCCTGGCGCACCCCGGCGGACTTCTCGAGCCAGGCAGCAAACAACCAGCAGCTGGACGATACCTGGGACATCAAGAGCCGCTGGTTTATCGTACAGAGCCGTATTCGGCTCGACCGTGCGGCGCTGAACGCGGAATCGCTGATCGAGCGAACCCCCGTCGTCAGCGTCGGCGGCGGAACCCGAGTGATCTGGACCCGCCAGAACTAGAAGAAAGCGAGACAGTTTGACTACTCTTTATATACGGCACCCGGCTAGAGCCGAAGGCGAGGGCGCGCTGTGCCGCTTTGCGGTGGTGCTTGATGCCGGCACCATCGCGCAGCAGGGCGAAGGCCTGTTGCGCAACCTGGGCGACGTGGTCGCCGCCAGCCGCCGCGTGGTGCTGCTGCTGGCCGGCGCCGACGTCACCCTGATCCCGGTCCAGGCTCCGCCGCTCACCGGCGCGCGCCTGCGCGCGGCCCTGCCGGCCCTGGTCGAAGAACACATCCTGGGCGACCCGCTCGATTGCGTGCTGGTGGCCGGTCCCCCCTTGCCGGACGGCCGCCGCCCGGTCGGCGTGGTCCAGCGCGACTGGTTCGAACCGCTGGTGAAGGCCCTGCTCGGCATGGGTGCGCGATCGGTCGCCGCCGTGCCGGCACAGCTGTGCCTGCCCCTGCTGCCAGGCAGCGTCAGCGCCGCCATCGGCAACAACGAATTGCTGCTGCGCCAGGGCCAGTACGAGGGCCTGGGTCTGGCCCTGGACGGCAACCCGACGCTCGCGCTGCAGACCGCACGCGCGCTGGCGGGCGACGCCCCGCTGGTGCTGTACGTGCCGCACGAACAGCTCGGCGAATACCAGGCCCTGCTGGCCGAAGCCGGCCCCGGCATCACGCTGGAAAGCGAAGCCTGGGAGCACTGGATCGCAGGCAGCAAAAGCAGCACCATGGACCTGGTACCGGGCCTCGGCACTGCCGGCGTCGCCCAGCGCGACTGGAGCCGCTGGCGCTGGCCGATCCGCCTCGCGCTCGCCGCGATCGTGGTCAACATCATCGGCGTCAACATCGAGTGGCTGCGCTTGAAGCGCGAGGCCGACGCGGTGCGCCAGGGCATGTCCCAGACCTTCCGCAGCGCCTACCCGGCCCAGCCGGTGATCGACCCGGTGGCCCAGATGCGCCAGAACATCGCGCGCGCCAAGGCCGCCAGCGGCCAGGTCAGCCCGGACGAGTTCGGCTGGATCGCCGGCCAGCTCGGCGAGGCGGTCCGCGGCCTCGGGCGTCCGCCCACGCTTGCGTCAATGGAGTTCCGCGAACGCACGCTCACCGTGCGCGTCAAACCTGACACCGTCGACCCCGCCACCACGGCGCAGCTGCGCTCCATCCTGGAAGCACGCAACATGAGTCTGGAAGAAAGCGCACCGGCTACCTGGGTCATCCGCAGCACGGGTGCCGCAGGTGCGCCCGCACAGGCAGCCACCACGGGAGCAGCACAATGAAGGCAGCAGGAAACATCGGCGCGCAGTTCGGCGCGAAATTCAGCGCCCTGCGCGAGCGTGCGCTCACCTGGTGGCTGGGCCGTACCGACCAGGAACGCAAGTTCCTGGCCGTCGGCGGCGCCGTGGTGGGGGTGTCGCTGGTCTATGCGCTGCTGCTGGCGCCGGCCATCGAAGGGCGCGACAACCTGAAACGCTCGCTGCCCGCGCTGCGCCAGCAGGCCGCCCAGCTGCAGACCATGGCCGCCGAAGCCCAGGCCCTGGCCGCCACGCCGGCGCCGTCGGTAGCGCCCATGAGCTCGGAGGCGCTGAACGCCAGCATGGCCCAGCGTGGCCTCAAGGCCGGCTCGGTCACCATGACCGGCGAATACGCCAAGATCCAGTTCAACGGCGTGTCCTTCGCCAACCTGGTGTCCTGGCTCGATGCCCAGCGCCGCGAGAACCGCGTGCAGGTGCAGGACGCCACGTTCACCGCCTTGAGCGCGGTGGGGCAGGTCGACGCCACCCTCACGCTGCGCCAGGCCAGCGCGCCGGCCCAATGAGGCGCCTGCTGTTGTGGACAGTGCCGGTCGTGCTGGCCGTGCTCGTCACGGTGCTGGCCTTCCTGCCCGCTTCCTGGCTGGGGCCGATCGTGGAACAGCAGACCGGCGGTCGTTTGACTCTGGGGGATGCGCAAGGTACGCTCTGGAACGGCTCAGCCTTCGTGGGCGGGGCGCCGGGCGAGGGCGGGGCGGTGACGCCGCTGCTGCCGGGACGCTTCGCATGGCGTTTGTCGCCGCTGGTGATGCTGGGCCAAGTCCACATGGAACTGGAAAACCCGCAAGCACTGGCACGCCCGGTCCGCATCGACGGCAGCTGGTCGCAGTGGCAGGTGAGCAGCGGCGAATTGCTGCTGCCGGCCGAGGGCCTGGCGGGGCTGGGCGCGCCGCTCAACACGCTGGCCCCGAGCGGCACCATCCGGCTGGTCTGGAATACGCTCGACCTGCTGCGCCAGCCCAATACGGTGGCGGTGCAGGGTCGTACGGTATTGACAATGACCGACATGGGTTCGCGCATGTCGCCCATCCGGCCGCTGGGCAGCTATGAAATGGCATTCGACTGGCGCGGCAGCCAGGCCGACCTGAACCTGCGCACCGTACGCGGTGCGCTCGTATTGACGGGCTCGGGTATGCTGCAAAATGGCCGCCTGCGCTTTTCCGGCCAGGCGTCGGCCGCCGAAGGATACGAACAGACGCTGGGCAATATGCTCAACCTGCTGGGCCAGCGCCGCATGGTGAACGGCAAAAACATAATCGCACTCGAGTTCAGATAATGACCAACAACATTCGCACCACCTTTGCTCGACCCCACCTCCGTCTGCCGAGCCTGCGCCGCGTTGCGGCGGGCGCCATGCTGTGCTGCTTCGCCGCGACCACGGCGGGAACATTCCTTCCAGCAGTTGCCCATGCCCAGGACAGTGCGAACGCCGCGGCGCTGAGCTTCGTCAACGCCGACATCGAATCGGTGATCAAGGCGATCGGCCACTACACCGGCATGACCTTCATCATCGACCCGCGCGTCAAGGGCACGATCACGCTGGTGTCGGAAAAATCGCTGACCAAGACCCAGGCCTTCGCCCTCCTGACCTCGACCCTGCGCCTGCAGGGTTATGCGGTGGTCACCAGCGGCGACGGCTATGCCAAGGTGGTGCCGGAAGCCGAAGCCAAGGCCCAGTCCTCGCCGACCCAGGTCGGCGGCGTGCGCGCCAGCCGCGCCACCGGCGACCAGATCGCCACCCAGGTGTTTTATCTCTCCTACGAATCGGCAGCGAATCTCACCGCCGTGCTGCGCCCCCTGATTTCGCCGAACAATTCGATCATGGCGAACCCGGGCAACAACACCCTGGTCATCACCGACTACGCCGACAACCTGCGCCGCCTGGCCAAGATCATCGCCGCGCTCGACGCGCCGGTGGCGGCCGACCTCGACGTGATCCCGATCCGCAACGCGATCGCCAGCGACATCGCCGCCCTGGTCACCCGCCTGATGGAACCGAGCGCCGGCGGCGACTCCGGCCGCGTCACCGTGCTGGCCGACCCGCGTACCAACTCGGTCGTGATCCGCGCCCCTTCGCAGGCGCGCGCCAACCTGGCCAAGTCCCTGATCGCGCGCCTCGACCAGCAGACCTCGACGCAGGGCAACATCCACGTCGTCTACCTGAAGAACGCCGACGCCAGCCGCGTGGCCCAGACCCTGCGCGCCGTGGTGTCGCAGGACGCGTCGGCGGTGCCGGTGCAGCAGCAGGGCACCTCGGGCGGCTCGATCCAGGCGGGTTCCGCAGGCATGGGCGGAAGCGCCACCGGCCAGGGCGGACTCGGCAGCCAGCAGGGCCAGCAGGGCAGCCTCGCCAGTTCCGGCACCGGCGGCACCTACGGCCAGCAGAGCCAGCTCACCGCGGGCGGCGCCGGCGGCGGCCAGGGCTCCGGCTTCATCCAGGCCGATGCCTCGACCAACAGCCTGATCATCACCGCGCCGGACGCCGTGTACCGCAACCTGCGCAGCGTCATCGACCAGCTCGACGTGCGCCGCGCCCAGGTCTACATCGAGGCGCTGGTGGTCGAAGTGACCTCCAACAAGGCCTCGGAGTTCGGCGTGCAGTGGATCGGCGCCTCGGGCGACAGCGACAGCAAGTACCGCGTCGGCGGCGTCCAGTCCTTCACCGGCGGTGCCCAGGGCAGCAACATCGTCAACCTGGCCGCGGCCGCGCGTACCGGCCTGTCCGGCACCTCGGTGCCGAGCATCCCGGGCGGCCTGACCTTCGGCCTGTTCCGCCAGGTGGGCGGCGAGCTGGGCCTGGGCGCGGTGGCGCGCGCCCTTGAAAACGATGGCAATGCCAACATCTTGTCCACACCGAACATGATCACCCTGGACAACGAGCTGGCGACGATCAAGGTCGGCCAGAACGTGCCGATCATCACCGGCTCGTACACGACCACCGCCGCGACCGGCGGCGGCAACCCGTTCCAGACCGTCGACCGCCGGGACGTCGGCCTGCTGCTCAAGGTGCGCCCGCAAATCTCGGAGGGAGGTACCATCAAGATGGCGATCCTCCACGAAAATTCGAGCGTCGACCCGGCCACCCGCAACGCGCCGCAGGGCCTGACCACCAACCAGCGCGCGATCGAAAGCAATGTGCTGGCCGACGACGGCCAGATCATCGTGCTCGGCGGCCTCATCGAGGACACCGAAGGCGACGGTGAAGAGAAAGTACGCGGCCTGGGCGACATTCCGGTGCTGGGCAACCTATTCAAGTACCGCAACCGCACCCGGGTCAAGACCAACCTGATGGTGTTCCTGCGTCCTGTCGTGGTGCGCAGCAAGGAAGCTTCCCATTCGCTGGCCATGGACCGTTACGAATACATGCGCGCCGTCGGCGCCTCGGGCCAGGCCAGCCAGGAAGACACGATCCTGATGCGCGATCTCGGCGCGCCGCAGCTGCCGCCGTTGACGGGTGGCCAGCCGCCCGTCGGCGGCACCATGGCCACCGCGCCGGTGCAGGCGGCGCCGGTCGTCGGTAGCGCCCCGGGCGCGGCCAGCGGCCAACCGGTGCCGCCAGGCCAGCAGCGCCAGCAGAACCAGGCGGCGACGCCGCAGTCCCAGTTTCGTCCGGTGACGCCATCGAACCAGAAATAAGCTGACCATGAACAATCTGTTGCCTTTCGCCTTCGCCCGTGACCACGGCGTGCTGGCGCGCGGCGGTGACGAACCGGGCCAGGCCGTCGAGGTGCTGGTGTCCGGCGCCACGGCGCCCAGCGCGATCGCGGAAGTCTCGCGCCGCTTCGGCCGCATCACCCTGCGCCGCCTCGATCGCGGCGAGCTCGACGACGCCATCGCCAAGGCCTATGCCGGCGCCGGCGGCGACGCCTCGCAGGTGGTCGACGAGTTCGATGCCGACCTCGACCTGACCCGCCTGCTGCAGGACGTGCCCGCCATCGAAGACCTGCTGGAATCCTCGGACGATGCGCCGGTCATCCGCATGATCAACGCACTGCTGACGCAGTCGCTGCGCGAAGGCGCGTCCGATATCCACATCGAACCCTTCGAGCAGACCTCGGTCGTGCGCTTCCGCGTCGACGGCGCGCTGCGCGATATCGTGCGTCCCAAGAAGGCGATCCACGCCTCGCTGATCTCGCGTATCAAGATCATGTCGCAGCTCGACATCGCCGAGAAGCGCCTGCCGCAGGACGGCCGCATCACCCTGCGCATCGGCGGCAAGCCGGTCGACGTGCGCGTCTCGACGCTGCCGACCGGCCACGGCGAGCGCGCCGTGCTGCGTCTGCTGGACAAGGAAGCGGGTCGCCTCGACCTGAGCCACCTGGGCATGGCGCCGGACATGCTGCCGCAGTTCGACCGCCTGATCAACCAGCCGCACGGCATCGTGCTGGTCACCGGCCCGACCGGTTCGGGTAAAACCACCACGCTGTACGCCGCGCTGTCGCGCCTGAACGCGTCCACCACCAACATCATGACGGTGGAAGACCCGATCGAATACGACCTCAACGGCGTCGGCCAGACCCAGGTCAACGCGCGCATCGACATGAGCTTCGCCAAGGCCCTGCGCGCCATCCTGCGCCAGGACCCGGACGTGATCATGATCGGCGAGATCCGCGACCTGGAAACGGCGCAGATCGCGGTGCAGGCCTCGCTCACCGGCCACCTGGTGCTGGCCACCCTGCACACCAATGATGCGGCCTCGGCCGTGACCCGTCTGCTGGACATGGGCATCGAGCCGTTCCTGCTGTCCTCGTCGCTGCTGGGCGTGATGGCGCAGCGCCTGGTACGCAAGCTGTGCACGCACTGCAAGGTCAGCGATGCCACCGGCTGGCATGCGGTGGGTTGCGAGCGCTGCGGCCACACCGGCTACCACGGCCGGGTCGGCGTCTACGAGCTGCTGGAAACCACCGAAGAGATCCGCGCCCAGATCCACAACCAGGCCTCCGAAGCCGAGATCCGCGTCGCCGCCCAGAAGTCGGGCATGAGGCTGATGCGCGAAGACGGCGAGCGCTGGCTGGCGGACGGCACCACGACGCGCGCCGAGCTGGTGCGCGTGACCAAGGACTAGCGGAAGAGGATGTAAACCATGCCAGCATTCCGCTACGAGGCCGTCGACGCCGGCGGCGCGACCAAGAAGGGCGTGGTCAACGCCGACAGTCCGCGCTCGGCGCGCGCCGACCTGCGCACCCAGGGCCTGACGCCGCTGTCGGTCGAGCAGATCGCGGCCCAGGTGGACGAAGCCGGCGTGGCACGCTCGCGCGGCTTCGGCGAGCGCCTGTCGCAGGTCGAGCTGGCGCTGTTCACGCGCCAGCTGGCCAGCCTGCTGGAGGCGGGCCTGCCGCTGGAACAGGCCTTCACCGCGCTGCTGGAACAGGCCGAACGCCCCTACGTGCGCGACCTGATCGCCTCGATCCGCTCCGAAGTCATCGGCGGCGTGGCCTTCTCCAGCGCGCTGTCGCGCCACCCGCGCGACTTCGCCGAGATCTACCGCGCCCTGGTGTCTTCCGGCGAGCAGATCGGCCAGCTCTCGCGCGTGCTGTCGCGCCTGGCCGACTACATCGAGCGCCGCAATGCGCTGGTGCAGAAGGTGCGCCTGGCCTTCACCTATCCGGCCATCGTCACCGTGGTGGCCTTTGCCATCGTCATCTTCCTGCTCACCTACGTGGTGCCGCAGATCGTCTCGGTGTTTGCCAACACCAAGCAGAAGCTGCCTTTCCTCACCGTCATGATGCTGGCGATTTCCGACTTCGTGCGAGCCTACGGCATCTATGTCGGCATTCTGCTCATCGGCGCCTTCTGGCTGTGGCGGCGCGCGCTGCGCAATCCGGACCTCAAGCGGCGCTGGCATACCTGGCTGCTCAATGCGCCCGTGTACGGCAAGTTCGAGCGCAGCCTGAACACGGCGCGCTTCGCCAGCACGCTGGCGATCACCACCGGTTCCGGCGTGCCGATCCTGCGCGCGCTCGAGACCAGCCGCGACACCCTGTCGAACGTGGCGATGCGCGAACTGGTCGAACAGGCCACCGGCAGCGTGCGCGAAGGCGTGAGCCTGGCGCGCGCCCTGTCGGCGCAGAAGCACTTTCCGCCGATGCTGGTGCACATGATCCGCGCCGGCGAGATCACCGGCGAGCTGCCCAGCATGCTCGAGCGCGCCGCCAATTCGCAGCAGGCCGACCTCGAGCGCCGCACGCTCACCATCGCCGGCCTGCTGGAGCCGGTGCTGATCCTGGCCATGGGCCTGGTGGTGCTCCTGATCGTGCTGGCGGTCCTGATGCCGATCATCGAGATCAACCAACTGGTGCGCTGAATACAAGAACAAGAAGGAAACCATGAACAAGCGTCTGCCTCTCCTCCTCACCCTGCTCGCACTGATCCTGCTGGTGGCATCAAGCGCCTACTGGTTCCTGCAGCTGTACAAGCCCGAGCAGCGTCCGCTGGCGCCGGCGCCGGCCATGGCCCAGGCCGAGCCGAATCCGGAAGCCGCCGCCTACCTGTTCGGCGGCCAGCCGACCGCGGTGGCGATCTCCAATTACCAGCTCACCGGCGTCGTTTCGGCCGGCAGCAACAGCGCCGTGATCCTGGTGGCCGAGGGTTCGCCGCCGAAGGCGGTGCGGATCGGCCGCGAGATCGTGCCGGGCGTGACAGTGGCCGAGGTGCATCCGAAATACGTGATGCTGTCCGAAGGCGGCGTCATGAAACGCGTCGACCTGGCGCCCGACACGGGCGCCTCCAGCCAGCCCGGCATGGCGCCGCCGATGCCGCAGCCGGTGGCCGCCGCGCCGCCGCCGGGTGTCGAGCCGCAGACCGCGCCGGGCGTCGTGGCCGCCCCGGGGAACATGCAGCAGCAACCGGGCGGCGGGGTCGCGCTGACCACCCCGGAACCCGCGTTGCCGGCGCAGGATGCACCTCCGCCGCCCGATCCGACCATGACCCAGCCGCAGCAAGGGCAACAGGGACAGCAGCAAGGACAGCAGGGCCAGAACCCGCCGCCGCCGAACCAGGTGCAGATGCCGCCCCCGACCCGGGCGGTGAACAGCCCGGTGGGGGAACCGAACCCGACCCAGTAAGCCGGAACGCCGCAGCGATGCGGCGTTTTTTTGGGACGGGCAGGGCATATCCCGGTGTAAGCTTGCATCTTGTTAATTCATCATGTCGGAGCCAGCCCTTGAAACGTCCGAATATCCTGCGCGCCACACCCCTGGTCTCGCGCATCGTCCTGGCCTGCCTGGCTGCCCTGAGCTGGTCTGCGCACAGGCCGCCGAGGTCACCATCACCGCCGACCGCCTGCTGGACGTGCGCACCGGCCGCATGGTCCAGAACCCCGAGATTCTGGTGCGCGGCGGCCGCATCGTCAGCGTCAAGCCCGCGTCCGCCACGCCCGCCGCTGCGCCCGGCAAGGCCGGCACCCGTATCGCCCTGCCCGGCATGACCGTCTAACGCGCCACTGGCGCCTTAGACTGCCCGCTACGCCGACCTGGTGGCGGTGCAGGGCAACCCCCTGGAAAACGTGCAGTTGCTGGAAACGCCGGCCGTGATCCAGGGCGGCGCCGTCGTCAAGCGCAACTGAGCTGCCGACCCATCGCAGCGCGGACCCAGCCGGTGCCCGCCCTGCCGAAGATGACCGGCTGCTGCAGCATCCAGATCCAGGCCTACCCGCCCGCCGACCTGGCGGAAGTACTGTCCAGCTGGCTGCGCTATGCGCTCAGCTTCGTCTACGTCGGCATCTACTGGGTGAACCACCATGCGCTGTTTGAGCGGGTCAGGAAGGTCGACGGCGCCGGCCTGTGGGCCAACCTGCACCTGCTGTTCTGGATCCGGCGGCTCCGCTCGATCCGGTGCGCGACTGGCTCGGCACCTGGTCGGACGGCGCCGGCACGATCCGGATCTGGCCGGCGCCAGGCCTTGGCCGGATGCAGATCGAGTCGACGCTGCGCTGGGATGGCGGCGCCGGACCGAATGGCGAGCCACGCGCGAACTTCGGCGGCATGCACGGCCTGCTGGAGGTGCAGGGGGCCAAGGCGAGCGCCGCCGAGGGGGCGTGCCAGGTGGTGCTTACCCGGATCGGACGCTATCTCGTGGCGGACGATGATGGTGACTGCGGCGGCATCAACGTCCGGCACACGGGTGTCTATGTGAGGATCAACGCGGGTAGGTGAACCCGGTACGAATGTCCATCGGCAGCAGCCGGCCTCCTTCGCGCACCATCAGGCGCTGGGGCGGTTCCTCGCCGGCCAGTACCCGCCGCGTGACGGGCAGTCCTTCGGCCTTGCGCACCAGTTCGTCGCTGCGCTCGTACACATTCGGACAGCCGGTGGCCTTGATGAGCGCCTGCACGACAGGCACCTTCCACAGGTCGACCCCGGCGGCATTGAACTGGCAGACCAGGTAGCCCGCGGCGCCGCCATGGCTGTGCACCAGCAGGCCGGGCAAGCCGGTCTGGTCTCCGTCGATGAGCTGGACCAGCGCCTCCGGATCGGCGTCACGCAACACGTCGACGCGCGCCAGCACGGCAGCCTGTACGCGACGCTTGATCAGGGCGTGGTCGACCGGCTCGTCCTCGCGCAGGGTCCAGACCCGGGCCGCGATCTGCGACTTGGCGTTGTAGGCCGCGCGCGCCAGGAACTGGCGCGACGAGGATTGCACGATGGCCGTGGCGCCCGCCTTGTTGCGCTCGGCGGGCTTGCCCTCGACCTTGTCGATGGCGGAAAGATAAATCCAGGGGTCGCCGGCCAGGATGGCCTTTTCCTTGCCCTGCTTGATGGTAATGGTGAGCATGCGCGGCTTTCGTCTTCAGGATGCGCATGATACAGCAGCCGGGAAAACAGCTCAGCGCTGGATCACTTCGACTAGCTCGAAATGCAGGGTGACGAATTCGAAGTCGTCGTGCAGCTCGTACTGCGGCAGGCAGCGGATGTGCACTTCCTGGAATTCCTGTGCGCTGGCGAAGGTCTCGCCGCGCCAGACTTCTTCCGGGATGTCGCCGAAGCGGATGCGCTGCACCTTGGTCGCGTGGATCAGGCAGCGCAGGCGCTGCTTCAGGTCGTAGACTTCGATCAGGTCGCCCGCTTCGTAGCCGCCGTCGCCGTATTCGCCGTAGGGCTTGTAGTAGTCCTCGACCGTGTCGGCGGTGACCGTCTTGCGGCCCGCCATCACTGCGCGCGGCAGGCTGTCGTCGTTCTCGTCGGCGCCCCAGAAGGTCAGGCGCTTGCGCCGGCCGGTATCGATCGCCGCGGTCATGCGCGCCTCAGTGCGGTGAATGCGGCGAACTCCCAGGACCGGAAGCCGACCAGCAGCGTATAGCCGTCGCGCTCCTGCGGCGGCAGGCGGCGGTCGTTGCGGTGCAGGCGCGCCAGTTCGCCGGCCAGCTGCTCGATCCTCGAGGTCAGCTCCTGGGCGCTGGCGCTCGACAGGCGCGCGGGCAGGCACATCAGCGCCTCGCCGGGACGGTCGAACCTGCCCGCAAAATAGTCTTCGACCACGTGCTCGCGGAAGAAGCGCTGTACCGGGCCGTCCGGCAGCCAGCGGAAGGCGTTCGAGACGCGCAGGCTGTAGCGGTTCAGCGGTTTCAGTTCGATCAGGCCGAGCCGGTCGAGTTCGGCCAGCAGGGTGATGCACTCCGGCTCGGTCAGGCGGTAGGTCTCGGTGACCTGTCCCAGCGACCAGTGTCCGAGGCAGCAGATCGCCATCAGGAGCAGGCGCGGGTTGGCGACCAGCGAGGTTTCCTGCGGCAGGGTGAGGAAGTCGGCCTGGGGACGCGAGTCGGCGGCGCGGCGCAGCACGTCTTCCAGCGCGATGCCGGTCACCTGGCAGATCTGCGCCAGGCGCGACAGCGCCATGTCCTTCTGGCCGAACATGCGCTTGACGCTCGATTCGCTGACGCCGATGCGCCCGGCCAGGTCTTTGTAGGTGATGTTGGCGGTGCGCAGTTCGGCGCGCAGCACGTAGAGGACCAGTTCCGGTGAACTCATGGTGTTCCTGCAGTAAATATGTAATGTCGACTGAATGTACCTGTGAATTGTCGAGTAAGCAAGATCGTGAGGGCGGCGATACCACACCGCAGCCGCAGGCGGCAGGGACGGACGTAAAAAAGGCGGGCACGCTTGCGCGGCCCGCCAAGGGGAAAGTATGTCGAAAGGAAGAAGCGGCTCAGTTACTCATCGTCATCCGCAACCAGCTTCGCCTTCTTCAGCATGCGCTTGGCCTCTTGCCGTTCGCTCGACAGCGGCTTGGCGTGCGCCCCCGCCGAGCGGGCCTTGGCCAGCGCCGCGATCGGATTGCGCGGCTTGCCGAAGTTCTGGGATGGCTCCACCCGCAGCCGCATCTTCTGCCGCGTCGCCAGTGCCTTGTTTGCCATCGCCAGTCCTCCTTTTTTAGAAATTACAGTACGCGCATTACAGCACGTACCTCGACAGGTCTTCGTTGACCGATAGCGCGTCCAGTCGTGCGTTGACGTAGGCCGCGTCGAGGGTGACCGTCTGGTCCTTTTCAAGACCGGCCGTGAACGAGATCTCCTCGAGCAGCTTTTCCATCACCGTGTACAGGCGGCGCGCGCCGATGTTTTCGGTGCGCTCGTTGACCGAGAACGCGATCTCGGCCAGGCGATGGATGCCGTCGTCCGTGAATACGACCTTCACGCCTTCGGTGGCCAGCAGCGCTTCGTACTGCTTGGTCAGGCTGGCGTCGGTCGAGGTCAGGATGCTCTTGAAGTCTTCGATCGACAGCGATTCCAGTTCGACGCGGATCGGGAAGCGGCCCTGCAGCTCCGGGATCAGGTCGGAAGGTTTAGATAAGTGGAACGCGCCCGAGGCGATGAACAGGATGTGGTCGGTCTTGATCATGCCGTACTTGGTGTTCACCGTCGTGCCTTCGACCAGCGGCAGCAGGTCGCGCTGCACCCCGGCGCGCGAGACGTCGGCGCCGCCGTGTTCGGAACGGGTGGCGATCTTGTCGATCTCGTCCAGGAACACGATGCCGTTCTGCTCGACGTTGGCGATCGCCTTCTGCTTCAGCTCGTCCTCGTTGACCAGCTTGGCGGCTTCCTCGTCGACCAGGAGCTTCATCGCGTCCTTGATCTTCATCTTGCGCGGCTTCTTGCGTGCGTTGCCGACGCCGGCGAACATCGACTTGATCTGCTCGGTCATTTCTTCCATGCCCGGCGGCGCCATGATTTCCATCTGCGGGGCCGCGTCGGCCACGTCGATCTCGATCTCGCGGTCGTCGAGCGAACCTTCGCGCAGGCGCTTGCGGAAGGTCTGGCGGGTGGCGTCGCCTTCCTTGCTGTCGCCGTTGTTCACGTTGAAGCCGAAGTCGCGCGCCGGCGGCACCAGGATGTCGATGACGCGGTCTTCGGCCGCATCCTCGGCGCGCTGGCGCACCTTCTTCTGCTCACTCAGACGGGTCTGCTTCACGCCGATGTCGATCAGGTCGCGGATGATGGTGTCGACGTCGCGGCCGACGTAGCCGACCTCGGTAAACTTGGTCGCTTCGATCTTGATGAAGGGCGCGTCGGCCAGCTTGGCCAGGCGGCGCGCGATCTCGGTCTTGCCGACACCGGTCGGGCCGATCATCAGGATGTTCTTCGGGGTGATCTCGTGGCGCAGCGGCTCGGCGACCTGCTGGCGGCGCCAGCGGTTGCGCAGCGCGATGGCGACCGCGCGCTTGGCCTTGCCCTGGCCGACCACGTGCTTGTCCAGTTCCGAGACGATCTCGGGCGGGGTCATGTTCATGATGGGGGACTGGTTCATTCCAGGGTCTCGATGATGTGGTTCAGGTTGGTATAGATGCACAGCTCGCCTGCGATGGTGAGCGATTTCTTCACGATCTCTTCGGGCGACATCTCGGTGTTCTCGTACAGGGCCTTGGCCGCCGACTGGGCGTACACGCCGCCTGAGCCGATCGCGCCGATGCCGTCGGTCGGCTCGAGGACGTCGCCGTTGCCGGTGAGGATCAGGGTCGATTCCTTGTCGGCGACCAGCAGCATGGCTTCCAGCTTGCTCAGCATGCGGTCGGTGCGCCAGTCCTTGGCCAGTTCGACCGAGGCGCGCAGCAGGTTGCCCTGGTGCTTCTCCAGCTTGGCTTCGAAGCGGTCGAGCAGCGTAAAGGCGTCGGCGGTGGCGCCGGCGAATCCGCACAGGACCTTGCCCTGGTACAGCTTGCGCACCTTGCGCGCAGAGCCCTTCATGACGACGTTGCCCAGCGTGACCTGGCCATCGCCGCCCAGCGCGACCTCGCTGCCGCGCCTCACACTGACGATGGTGGTGCCGTGAAATTGTTCCATTTTTAGCCTCGTGGTTGTCTAGCCACCCGCAGATGGGGTGGGTGCATTGAATTGCAAGACAAGCGCGGCCAAAAACTGTCGCGCAGGAAAAACCGGACTTCAGTATCGGTGCGGGTAAAGACGGATACTGCCCCCGTCGTGCGTGTAGCCGAGCAGGCGCAGCAGGGCCGCGACCATGTGGTTCAGGTCGCGCAGCTCGACCCGCCGTTGCTGTTCCGTATGCACGCGCAAGCGGCCCTGCAGCGCGGTGGCGCAGGCATAGTCCATGCGCGCCAGGCGCGAGCAGTCCAGCACCAGGATCTCGCGCCCTTCGGCGTAGGCGTCGACGGCGTCCAGCAATGCCGCGCAGTCTCCCAGTGCCAGCGGCGGCAGCAGGAAGCGGTCGCCCGCCACCGGGGCGGGGGCCGCGGTCGACACGTGCCTGGGCGTCTCGAACGAGGGCGGCGACAGCTCGAAGGTGACGCAGTAATCCATCGCCGATTCCTCGAAATCCTTTTCGCGGTTGGACAGCAGGAGCAATTCCAGCAGCAGCAGCCAGGGCGCTTCGCCGGCCGTACGGTCGCCCACCGCCAGTATGGGGCGCAGGGTCGCCATCAGGGCGTCGGCGCCGGCCAGCACCAGTTCGCGTCCTTCCCTGCGCAGCGTTTGCAGCGCCTTCAGGAGCAGGGTGCAGCCTGTCGCATCGGCGCTGCGCACCGCGCCGACGTCGACGCGCACCAGCGGCGCATGCGCGGCGAGCAGGCGCTGCAGGCGCGGGGCGATGCCGCCGTCGAGGACGGGGCCGAAGCTTTCGGTGGCGGCCACCCCGGTAAGCTGGGGGACGTCCTGCGCAGGGGGCGGCGGCTGCCAGGCCGGCGGTGAGGTCTCGAAATGGCTGGCGTAGTCGATGGCGATGCTCTCGAAGCGGGCTTCCTGGCCGGTGGCCTGGTAGAGGTCGAACAGCATCCACCAGGGCAGGCGCTCAATGCGGCCGAAGTCCGTCAGGCTGTCGCGCAGCAGGCTTTCGGCGGCGGCGGCCTGGCCGTTGGCGTAGAGGATGGCACCTTCCTCGACGGCCGGCGCGGTGGCGGGCACGGCCGCGGCGTCGGGCAGCTCGTCCAGGCCGGGAGCAGGCTCAGGGACGGCAGCCGCTGCGGCGGGGCGGCGCGCCGTGCTGCCCCAAGCCGGTTCGTCGTCGAAGATGGCGGAGCTCATTTCCAGCTCGATCTCGTCGATCTTGGCCGCGGTGGCGCGGGCGATGGCGCGCTGGCGTTCGCGTTCGGCTTCCGACTCCAGGCGCGAGGGCTCGCCGGCGCGCAGGCGCGTGTCCACGACGAGAAGTTCCTCGTCTGCTGGCGTGTCGCTCTTTTTCTTCAGGAAGGAGAACAGCCCCATGGTCCCAATGGATAATTGAACAAGTTCGGCAAGCCACGACGGTAGCACGGCTGCGAGCGGCACGTGCTGCGCACACGCGCACTTCTGCTAGTGTATCCCATAGGAAATGAAACGTATGCACGACGCATCCTGCGCTTCACAAAACAAAAAAGCATGCGCCTTGCGGTGCATGCTTTTTTCGGTAGGGGTGGACGGGAATCAGTCGCCGTACAGTTTCTGCTTCAGTTCGCGGCGCTGCTGGGCTTCCAGCGACAGGGTCGCGGTGGGACGGGCGATCAGGCGCGGGACGCCGATCGGTTCGCCGGTTTCGTCGCAGTAGCCGTACTCGCCGTTCTCGATGGCCTGCAGCGATTGCTGGACCTTCTTGAGCAGCTTGCGTTCGCGGTCGCGGGTGCGCAGTTCCAGCGCGTGTTCTTCTTCGATGGTCGCGCGATCGGCCGGGTCCGGTACCAGCACGGTTTCGCGCAGGTGTTCGGTGGTCTCGCCGGCATTCTTCAGCAGTTCCTTCTCGAGCTCCTGCAGGCGGTTGCGGAAGAACGCGAGCTGTGCCGGATTCATGTAGTCGTCGTCGCTCATCGCCCGAATTTCTTCTTCCGTCAGAAGGCGTTCTTCGAGCTGCGCGGCGGTATTCGGTTTCGTTGTTTTAGTCATGATGCCTTCGATACGACAGAGGTTTTCATATTAGCAGCAAACTCAACATTAGCACCTTTGCAACAGGCGCCTGCCAAGGCTTGCTGCCCCGGACGGCGGCTGCCGTCCTTCACTGCCTGTCCCGGGCCCGCATGCGGCTGGCGGGTGGGACGATGCCCGGATGCGCCGGCGCGCTAGCGCTGGCGCCCGGCCTGCCAACTACCGTGGCAGGTCGTCAGGCGGGCCCGGACTTGCCCGCAAAACTGATGTAGTTTATACCAAACACTGTTCAAGTCCGCTGATAAATACGTCTTTTGGTAAATTTTTACCAATAAACACCATTTTACTGCCGCGGGTCTCGCCTTCGCCCCACTTTGCGCCCAGGTCGCTGCCCATGATTTGATGTACGCCTTGGAACACGACCTTGCGGTCCGCGCCGGCCATCGACAGCACGCCCTTGTAGCGCAGCATCTGCGGTCCGAAGACCTGCACCATGCTGCCCAGGAACTGGTCGAGGCGTTCCGGGTCGAAGGCGCGTTCGCTCTTGAAGACGAAGGCGGCGATGTCGTCGGTGTGGTGGCTGTGGTGGTGGTCGTGGTGATTGCAGGCCTCGCCATGGGCATGGTCGTGGCCGCAGTGTTCGCCGTGCTCGTGATCATGGTCGTGATCGTGGCCTTCCTCGGCGCGCAGGAAGTCCGGATCCAGCTCGAGCTTGTCGTTCAGGTTGAAGCCGCGCAGGTCCAGCACCTCGGAAATCGGGGCGCGGCCGAAGTCGCTCAGCGAGATCGGGGCGCGCGGGTTGATGCGGTGCAGGCGCGACGTCAAGGCATCGACGGCGGCGGCATCGACCAGGTCGGTCTTGGAGAGCAGGATCTTATCGGCGAAGCCGACCTGGCGCTGGGCTTCCTCGTGGCGGTCCAGCTGGTCCATCGCGTGGCGCGCATCGACCACGGTCACCACGGCGTCGAGCATGTAGTTAGCGCCCACTTCTTCGTCGACGAAGAAGGTCTGCGCCACCGGACCCGGGTTGGCCAGGCCGGTGGTCTCGATCACCACGCGGTCGAAAGCGATCTCGCCGGCGGCGCGCTTCTGGGCCAGGTTGGTCAGGGCCACGATCAGGTCGCCGCGCACGGTGCAGCAGATGCAGCCGTTGTTCATCTCGACGATCTGCTCGCCGGTGTCGCGCACCAGGATGTCGTTGTCGATGTTTTCCTGGCCGAATTCGTTCTCGATGACCGCGATACGCAGGCCATGCTCCTCGTGCAGGATGCGGTTGAGGAGAGTGGTCTTGCCTGCGCCGAGGAAGCCGGTGAGGATGGTGCTTGGGATGGGTTCCATGTTCGCTTTGCCGTCAGTTGCGCCCGCATCAAGGCGGGAGAATCGGGGGATTATGCCGGATTTCGTGCAACTTCACCATCAACCAACCGTGCAGCGTCTTGACACAGCTCAACGTCCAATAAGTCACCCATTGCTGCGTTGGGTCGTCTCGCCGTACTAACGTACTGTCTCGACGACCCGCCTTGCACTGGTGGCCTTCTTGGACGTTGCAATCGTCTTGGGCGTTTTACTTTGCCTTGGCCCTTGGATGGGCTTTGTCGTAGACAGCGGCAAGATGCTGGAAGTCGAGGGCCGTGTAGATCTGCGTCGAGGTAATGCTCGCGTGCCCCAGCAGTTCCTGCACCGCGCGCAGATCCCCCGAGGATTGCAGCACATGCGAAGCAAAGGAGTGGCGCAGCACGTGCGGGTGGACGTGCACCGGCGTGCCTGCGCGCAGCGCATGCGCCTTCAGGCGGGTCTGCACCACGCGCGGCGTGATGCGGCTGCCGCGACTTGATAGGAACAGCGCGGCGCTGCCGTCGCGCGGCGCGGGGCGCACGGCCAGCCAGGCGGAGAGTGCCGAGCGCGCCGGCGCACCGACGGGTACGCGCCGCATCTTGCCGCCCTTGCCGGTGACGACCACTTCGCCGGCCTGCAGGTCCAGCCAACCGAGCGAGGCGGGCATGCCATTGCCGGCTTCGGTATAGACCATGTCCAGGCCGGCGAGTTCCGACACCCGCAGGCCGCTCGAATACAGCAGCTCGAACATGGCGCGGTCGCACAGCTCGGCCGGCTCGGAATGGCCCTTGGCATTGGCTTCCATCAGCTGCACCGCGTCGTCGACCGACAGGGCCTTGGGCAGGGTTTTCGGGCGGCGTGGCGCACGCACGCCCTCGACCGGGTTGGCCGGCAGGGTCATCTGGCGCGACAGCCAGTCGTAGAAGCCGCGCCAGCCGGACAGCTTGCGCGCGATCGAGCGTGCCGACTGGCCGCCGGCATGCATTTTCGCCGCGAAGCGGCGGATGTCGTGGTGGGTCAGCGTCGGCCAGTCTTCGTGGCCGGCCAGGGTAGCGAGTTCCGCCAGGTCGCGGCGGTAGGCCGCGACCGTGTGCGGCGACAGCTGGCGCTGGGTGGCCAGCTCGCCCAGGTAGCGGCTCGGCCAGTCCATCGCCGCTGCCTCCATGGCCGTCAGGCGCGCAGCGGGGCCAGCGCGGTACTGGCGGTGGTGGCGATGTGGACCAGGAAGTCGGTCGCCATGGTCGCGGTGAAGCGGTCGTCGTTCGGGGCGCCCAGCACCAGCAGGCCGAAGGTCTTGCCGCCGGCCGTGAGCGGCATCAGGACGGTCGAGCGCACCGCGGCCGGGTCGTCGAGCCAGCGCACCGCTTCGAAGTCGTTGTTCAGGCCGCAGTAGGGCGCGCGCAGGCTGGCCGCGAACAGACGGGCATCGTCCGACACGCCATTGGCGAACCAGGCATCGGCATGCTCCGGCTTCAGGTTCCACAAGCGCAGCGTCACCTGCGGCACCATGAATTCGGTGCGCAGCGCGTCGACCAGGTCGCGCGGCATGGCGGCGTCGCCCCTGGAGGCGAGCAGGGCCTGGTTCCAGGCGTGGAAGCGGTTGGCGATGGCGTGGTTTTCCTCGGCGCGGCGGGTCAGCTCGGCCAGGCGCAGTTCGAGGACGCGGTACTTGTCGCGCATGACCTCCATCTGGCGCTCCTGCAGCGACACGGCACGGCCGGTCAGCGGGCTCGACAGCTTCACTTCGCCCAGCAGGCCGGCGTGCTCCTCGAAGAATTGCGGGTGGTCGATGAGGTATTGGGCGACGGCGTTGGCGTCGATCGTATCGGTGGTCATGAAAGCTCGAGGTGAAAGATATCCGTCCGCCATTCTACCTGACGGGAAGTAGAGCAACGGACATAAAAAAAGACGCCCAGGAGGGCGTCTCTCTGCTCTGTTTGGGCGTTCAACACAACCCCCAGGGCAAGGCGCATCGTCGAAGACAGTACGCTAGTACGGCGAGACGATGCAACGCAGCCATGGGGGGAATTGTTGGGCGCCCTCTCAGAAGCGGTGGCGGATGCCGACTTGCAGTGCGCGGCCGTCTGCGCCCGGGGTCTCGGTGAAGCCGCCCGGGTTGCCCGAGGTGCCCGGCGAGTACTGTGCCAGGCCCTTGTTCTTGATGAAGGCCGCGACGGTGTACAGGTCGGTGCGCTTCGACAGGAAGTGGTCGTAGCCGATCGCGTACAGGTTGGCGTCGCTGTTGGTGGCGGTGCGGTCGTTCTGGTGCGCGTACTGGGCCATGATGCGGCCGCTGCCGATCTTGTAGTGCGCGCCCACCTGGTAGCTGTTGGCGTCCTGCTGGGTGTTGTTGCGCAGCGCGTTCACGAAGATGTTGCGCAGTGCAGCCTGGTTGGCGGCCGGAACGCCCTGCTGGGTCAGGACCGGGGTCACGCCCGCGTCCCAGCCGGCGGTGTAGTCGGCCATCAGCACCGAGTTGGTGTTGCGCTGGCTGTGGAAGCCGGCGAACAGTTTCCAGGTCTCGTTCAACTGGTAGGAGCCGCCCACGGTGGTGGTGCGCAGGCTCGGACGGTTCTGCTGGTCGTAGCCGTGGTTGTAGCCGATGCCGACGTCGAAGCCGTTGGCGGTGTAGGTGATGGCGCCGGCGCGGAACTTGTTGTAGCGGCCCAGGTAGCCCGAACCCTTCGGACCGTACATCAGCGAACCGCCGATGCCGTTCGGCAGGGCGATGCGGTACTGGATGGCTTCCTGCGAGCGGATGTCGGCGCCCAGCGCGGTGAAGCCCGCGGTGCCGCCGGTCACGTGGCCCCAGGTGCCGCCGGTGCCCGATTCGAAGGTGTCGGCCTTGTTGAAGACTTCATAGCCCGGGGTGTACATGCGGCCCAGCAGGACGGCGCCCACCGGGGTGATCAGGCCGACCATGGCGGTGCGGTCGAACAGGGCGCGTTCCTGGTTGACGGCCGGGCCGCCCGGCGGCTGGATCAGGGATTGCAGGCGACCCAGGATCGCCGGCGGGATGCCGTTCATGCCGCGCAGCAGGTAGGTGCCCGGATTGTCGTTCATCAGGGTCGGCTGCTGGGTGCCGGTGTCGAGCTCGACGCGTGCTTCGAGATTGAAGATTGCCTTGTAGCCGTTGCCGAGATCCTCGGTGCCTTTGAAACCGATGCGCGAACCGTCGGCGCCGCCGCTATAGATCTTGGTCGGGCCGCCCTTTTGCCACATCACGCCGGCGTCGGCGATACCGTAGATCTGCACGCTGGTCTGCGCGAAGGCCGGGATTGCGAAACAGGTGCCGAGCAGCGCGGCCAGGATACTTTTCTTCATTGGGTCTCCATTAATTTTGCGAACGAGCGTTTTGTTACGCGCCTTGCCAATATGCCATTGCTTCAGTGCACTGTACAGGCCCCGGATGCAGGAGGCCCCGGCGTCTTGACCGGCGTTGCTTAAAAACTACAAAAACAGGGCAAAAAAAGGGCGGGCATGGTTGCCCATGTCCGCCCCTTGGAAGGACAGGCGGCGGGCCTGTCCTCCGGATACGGCTTAGAACGAGTGATTCACGCCCACGTCGTAGTGGTTGACGGTCGACTGCAGGGCGTTGATGCCCTTCTTGCGCGACGCATCGACGTACAGGTAGGTGCGCTTCGACAGACTGTATTCATAGCCGAGTGACAGCTGCTTGACCTTCTGCAGGCCATCGACGTCCTTCTGGCCATAGCCGGCCAGGAACTTGCCTGGGCCCATGGTGTAGTTCGCGCCCAGCACCCATGCGGTGGTGTTGGCGTTGGCGAAGCGGTTGTGCTCCTGGTCCTGCTTCGTGTACAGGCCCATCAGCTTCAGTTCCGGGGTGGCGGAGAACGAGGCGCCGATCGACCAGACCTTCGATTCGATGGCGTTGCGCTCGTAGCCGGCCATGAAGGCTGCCGGACCGTTGTTGTAGGTGCCGGTGATCGAGAACGGGTTGGCCGATGCTTCGGCGCCCACCGGGTACTGCGGGGCTGCCGGGGTGCCGCGGCCGATGACGGCCGGGCCGCCGCCGCCTTCCTTGGTGGCGATGGCGGCATTCAGCTGGAAGCCGCTGGTGACCGGCGAGTTGTACCAGACCGCGTTCGAGAAGCGGTTGCTCGAATAGCCCTGCACGTCCAGCGGCTGCGAGCTGTAGCCGGCGACGGCCAGGTCGGTCCAGAAGCCGGCCGGGCTCGGCGAAGCGTGGAAGGGTTCGAAGGCGCCCACGGTTTCGTGGAACGGGCTCAGGCCGCGGCCGATGCGGACCATGCCGAAGTCGCCCTGCAGGCCGACGCGGCTCTGGCCCTGGAACAGCGGACGCTGGGTGCCGTTGCTGCCGATTTCATTGGTGCCGGTGTCCGGCTCGTAACGCATTTCCAGTTGGAACAGTGCTTTGAGGCCGTTACCCAGTTCTTCAGTGCCCTTGAAACCGAGGGTGTTCGAGGCGCGCTTGCCGATGTTGAGGCTTTCGCCGCTGCGCTTGATGACGCCTGCGTCGATGGTGCCGTAGATCTGGACCGAGGTTTGTGCGTGCACGGTGCCGGCAGCGAATGCGCCAAGCAGTGCTGCGGCCAGGAGGGAGTGTTTCATTGTGTTTCCTTTTTCTTAAGTGAATCTCAGCTATCCCGGCATTGAGGCGTAAAAAACTGAATGCCCGGATAACTGCACCTTAAATCCTTGAGTCGTCAAGATTGTCGGTTTTGTCAATTATGAAGGGCGGGGTTGGTCGAAAGCCAATAAATCCAATCGTGCTGTTGTATTTTTGAAACGCAGATCACGAAGATGTAACAAATTGCTTCAAAGAAAGCGTCGAGCTCATCAATTGAGCAGTTTGCGCCGCCTCAAGGAAGGCCGGAATTCGAGCAGAACGGCCGCAATGACGCCGTAGACTCTGCGTCAAACCGAGGTGCGCGGCGACGGCAGGTCGGGAATCCTTGTATATTGGCAAACTTTTTGGTGTGGGGCCGTCCTGCGGCAGCGCCTTTTCTTGCCATCGTTCGAGCGTGATTCCCGCTCCAGTCCGCCTGACCGCGCTGGCCGATTCCATACCAAGACAAGCAACAATGGCGAACCGCGAAGAACTGGCGATCATACGCAACGCACGTGCCGGGCAGGCCGCTGCCCAGCTCGAGCTGGGCAAGCTCTACCTGTTCGGCAGCGCCGGTCTGCCGCAGAGCCTGCCGACCGCGCTGCACTGGCTCGAGCGCGCCGCGCGGCAGGAATGCCGGCAGGCCTGGCAACTGATCGGCAACCATATCCCGCTCGCGCTGGCCCAGCCCAGCGCCCAGGCGCTCGCCCCCTGGTACGAACGCGCCTATGACGACGGCAGCGTGCATGCGGGGCTCGTGTTCGCGCAGCTGGTGCTGGGCGACGGCAGCGCCCCCGGCGCCACCCCCGATACTCCCGGATCCGCCAAGGCCTTGCGTGCGCTCGAAGACGCCGCCCGCGCCGGCTTTCCCGATGCCCAATGGCTGCTGGCGCGCCGGCGCGACGCCGCACCGGGACGGCTGGCCGGCGCGGCTGCCGGTGCCGGGACTGCGCCGGTATCCGCCCAGGCCTGGCTGCGGCGCACGGCCGACAGCGGCGTCGCCGCTGCCCAGTCCGCCGTGCTCGAGCAGGCCTGGGACGCCGGGCGCTGGGACGACTACCTGGCGCGCGCGCTGCCGCTGGCGCGCACGCTCGTGCGTACCGCCGCCAGCCAGGATGGCGTGCAGCGGCTGGCGCCGGCCGACATCGCATTGCTGTCGCGCGTCGCCCGCCTGCTCGACGACAGCGCCTTCCACGAAGGCGGGCAGGGCGAACACGGACCGGTGCGGCATGGCGTCACGCCTGCGCCGGGCGAACCGCTGTGCTTCTGGGAGCTCGCCGCGGCCGAACACGACCGCCACGCCCAGCTGGCGATGGGCTTGCGCTGCGCGCGCATGGGTGTCGACGGCCGCCGCATCGCCGGCGGTGGCGGCGCCGCCAATTTCAAGAAGGCGATCCGCTGGCTGAGCCTGGCGGGCGAACAGGGCCTGGCCCAGGCCTGGTATGCCCTGTCGCGCATCTATATCAAGCCCGAGTTCTCGCAACGCAATGTTGCCGATGCCCAGCGCTACCTCGAGCGCGCGGCCGAGATGGGCTATCGCGACGCCCAGCTCGAATGCGGGCACAACGCCTGGCGGGCGCGCCGCGAGAACGAAAACAACGACGTCCGCGCCGCCTACTGGCTGCAGAAGGCGGCCGCCCAGGGCTGCGCCGAGGCGCTGGTGCTGCTGCGCAAGATCGCCCCGCGCCTGGACACGCCCCCCTATGTCGAGACCGGCAAGCTGCTGGCCGGGCACGAGGAAGCGCTGCAGGCGCACCCGCTGCTGCACGCGCGGCTGGAACTCGCGGCGCTGTTCAGCCTGTCACGGGCGGAAGCGCTGCTGCTGGACGTGTCCGCCGCCGACCAGGGCCACTGCCTGGTGATCGACATCCGCGCCAGCTACGGCCGCAGCAAGCGCCGCCTGGTGCTGGTCGAGACGGCGCAGGAACGCCATGCGCTCGATCGCGTCGCGCGCCTGTTCGAAGGGATCGATTGCGGGCCGTCGGGGCCGGAGGGGAATTACCGGCAGCGGCTGTACCGGCTGCGGACGCTGGTTGGCATGCCCGCCAAAGGCGAGGACGATGGGGATGGGACGGAGGAGATCGGTCTGGCGGCCTGAGCCCGGACGGAACAGCCGGCGGCGCCGGGCTGCCCCGGTCCGTTCAGGGGTGCATCGATGCGGGAACGCGTTGTCGCTTTGGCAGGCGGAACGCCTCCGGCTTGTCGTAGCTGCGTTTGAACTGGACGCAGCCATTGCATGGCCGGATATCCTCGAGTGCCGCGATGCGCTGCTCGGTCAGCTGCATCAGGCATAGCGTGACCGAGAAATTATGGATGCTGCCGCCCTTGCTCCCTGCAGTCTGGAACTTGCATTCGGCATCGCGGAAGGCGATCCAGGCCCGCTGGGCGGCTCGTAAGCTGCGCGGCTCCGCGAGCGCCTGCATCAGCCTTGCATACACCAAATTCAGGCGCTCGTCGGATTCTTTCGCTTCCCGGCTCATGCACAGATTCATCTGCATCATGGTCCCGTCCCCGCAATGCTGCTGCTTCAGCACGGCGAAGTCTTCCGAGGTGCCGGATGCCGCGGCTGCATTCATCTGTGCAAGGCAAGTGCATAGCATGCCGAAGACGAGAACTCGCCGCCACATGCTGTCTTGAAACGCGGGAAGCGCCCGCATCCATGTGCAAATGTTCATGTCGGAAGCATCTCCTTGGTGATCCAGGGCCGAGGTGCGCTGTCAGAGCTCGACTTCGCCCTCGAACACGGTCACCGCCGGACCGCTCAGATATACCGGCTGGCCCACGCCCGCCCAAGCAATGCTGAGCTCGCCGCCGCGCGCCGACACGCGCACCGGCGAATCGAGCAGGCCGCGCCGGATGCCGGCCACCACGGCCGCGCAGGCGCCCGTGCCGCAGGCCAGGGTCTCGCCAGCACCGCGTTCGAACACGCGCAGCTTGACGTGGTGGCGGTCCAGCACCTGCATGAAGCCGGCGTTTACCTTCTTCGGGAAGCGCGCATGGGTTTCGATCGCGGGCCCCATGCTCTCCACCGGCGCGGTGTCGACATCCTGGACCACCTGCACCGCGTGCGGGTTGCCCATCGAGACCACCGACACGAACACGGTCTTGCCGTCCACCGACAGCGGCCAGGTGGTGTCTTCGGCCTCAAGCGAGCCGTCCAGGCCGGCGGCATCAAATGGCACCTCGGCCGGGTCCAGGCGCGGCGCGCCCATGTCCACGGTCACGCTGCCGTCTTCTTCCAGGCGCGGGGCGATGATGCCCTTCATGGTCTCCACCCGGATGCTTTTCTCGCCGGATAAACCCTTGTCGCTGACGAAGCGGGCAAAGGCGCGCGCGCCGTTGCCGCACTGCTCGACCTCGCCGCCGTCGCTGTTGAAGATGCGGTAGCGGAAATCGACGCCCTCGCTCACCGGGCGCTCCACCACCAGGATCTGGTCGGCGCCGATGCCGAAACGGCGATCGGCCAGCCGGCGCCATTGTTCGGTGCTCAGGTTCACGTCCTGGTGAATGGCGTCGACGACGATGAAGTCGTTGCCCGCGCCGTGCATCTTGGTGAATTTCAGTTTCATAGGTTCAGTCCAGCTTAATTCAATCCTAAAAGGATTAGCGCAGCTTAATTAGTCGTAGAACGAGGGCTCGCCGGGCGGCCTGGTCTTGAAGCGCTTATGGGTCCAGAAGTACTCCGCCGGCGCCTCGCGCACGCGCTCCTCGATGAAGGCGTTCATGCGGCGGGTCGCCTCGACCATGTCGTCGCCCGGGTAATTTTCCCACGCCGGGTAGAAACGCACACGCCAACCCTGGTAGTTCGGCAGGTAGGTGGCGACCACCGGGATCACCTTGGCGCCGGTGGTGGCCGCGATGCGGCCCAGTGCGGTGAGAGTGGCGGCCGGGATGCCGAAGAAGGGCACGAACTCGGCATCCTTCTCGCCGAAGTCCATGTCCGGCAGCATGAAGTAGGGCAGCCCGTCGCGCAGCGCGCGCAGGATCGGCTTGATGCCTTCCTTGCGCGTCACAAGGCGCACCGGGCCGTAGCGTTCGCGGCCATGGCGCAGCAGTTTGTCGAAGGCTTCGTTCTTCTGCGGCACGTACATGCTGCATACCGGGATCACGCGCGAGGCCACGCCGGCCACGTCGAGGCAGACGAAATGCGGGCACAGCAGGATGGTCGGGCCGGCTTCCATCTCGGCCTTTGGCACGCCTGGCTCGACCTGGATGTAGCTGCGCACGCGCGCTTCCGGCGCCCACCACAGGATCGAGCGCTCGAAGATGCTGCGCGCGTAGGCGCGGAAATGCTGTTTCGCGATCGCATGGCGTTCGCTCTCCGATTTCTCGGGCATGCACAGGCGCAGATTGGTCAGGGTGATGCGGCGGCGCTTGCCCATGATCAGGAACATCAGGCTGCCGACCGCTTCGCCGAGGCGTCCCAGGATGGGCAGCGGCAGGAAGTGCAGCAGCCACAAAATACCGAGCAGGAGCCTCATGCCGCGGCCTCGCTTTCCGGACCGGCCACGCCCTCGGGCTGCTTGTAGCGGTTGTAGCTCCAGAAGTACTGCGCCGGGCAGCGCGCGATCAGCTGCTCCATGGCGCGGTTGATCGAGGCCGCCTGCTCGGCGGCCGTGCCTTCCAGGCTGCCCTCGAAGGGCACGAAGCGCACCACGTAGCCGCGGCCGTGCGGCAGGCGCTCGGCATACACCAGCAGGATGTCGGCCTTGCCCAGCTGCGCTAATTTTGCAGGCAGGGTCATGGTGTAAGCAGTACGGCCGAACCAGGGCGCCCACACGCCTTCGCCTTCCTGCGGCACCTGGTCGGGCAGCAGGCCGATCGGTTCGCCGGATTTCAGGGTCTTGGCCAGGATGCGCACACCGGACAGGGTCGCCGGCGCCAGCTTGAGGTTGTGGCGGGCGCGGGCGCCTTCCACCAATGGTTTCAGCGCGCTCTTCCTCGGCGGGCGGTACATGACGGTCAGGGCGGTCTGCAGGGCGATCTGCTGGGCCGTCATCTCGAAGCAGCCCAGGTGTGGCGTCAGGAACACGATGCCCTTGCCGGCATCGAGGCGCTGCTGCACCAGGTCCCAATTCTCGACGCTGGCGTGGCGGGCCACGCGTGTCGGGTCGGCGCACCAGACGAAGGCCAGTTCGATGATGGCCTTGCCGGCTTCGGCGACGGCGGCGTTCAGGTGTTGTTCATAGCCGGCCTGGACCAGGTTGGCGCGCAGGCGCCGGCGGTACGAACCGGAAAGCAGATAGACGAGCCAGCCGAGGGCTGCGCCGAGGGCATGCAGAAACGGCAATGGAAATACCGATAGTGCACGGAATAAAAAAACTAACATGCGAATTGACCAGGGTTGAAAGAGCAGTGCTCGGTAGAGCAAAATTCTCGAAGGAAGCGTAAAATACCACTTTATGCAGGATCCGCCGAGTTAATAGACAACTTGCGAAGCGGAATATAAATGTCGCTAAAGCGTCGCAGGCAACCGTTGCTGCGGCATGTATACAACACAGCAGTAACCGGAGCCACCATGTCCAACGACTACCTCTTCACTTCCGAATCCGTTTCCGAAGGCCACCCCGACAAGGTCGCCGACCAGATTTCCGACAGCATCCTCGACGCCATCCTGGAACAGGATCCGCGCGCCCGCGTCGCCGCCGAAACCCTGTGCAACACCGGCCTGGTGGTGCTGGCGGGTGAAATCACCACCCACGCCAACGTCGACTACATCCAGGTAGCGCGCAACACCATCAAGCGCATCGGCTACGACAACACCGATTTCGGCATCGACTATCGTGGCTGCGCCGTCATGGTCTGCTACGACAAGCAGTCGCCGGACATCGCCCAGGGCGTGGACGAAGGCGCGGGCCTGGATCTGGACCAGGGCGCGGGCGACCAGGGCCTGATGTTCGGCTATGCCTGCGACGAGACCCCGGAACTGATGCCAGCCGCCATCTACTACTCGCACCGCCTGGTCGAGCGCCAGTCGCAGCTGCGCAAGGACGGCCGCCTGCCATGGCTGCGTCCGGACGCCAAGTCGCAGGTCACCCTGCGCTACGTCGACGGCCGCCCGGTCGCCGTCGACACCGTGGTCCTGTCGACCCAGCACCACCCGGACGTGACCCACTCGCAGATCGAAGAAGCGGTCATCGAAGAGATCATCAAGCCGGTCCTGCCGCGTGAATGGCTGGAAGGCACCAAGTTCCTGGTCAACCCGACCGGCCGCTTCGTCATCGGCGGTCCGCAGGGCGACTGCGGCCTGACCGGCCGCAAGATCATCGTCGACACCTACGGCGGCGCAGCCCCGCACGGCGGCGGCGCGTTCTCGGGCAAGGATCCGTCCAAGGTCGACCGCTCGGCAGCCTACGCCGCGCGCTATGTCGCCAAGAACATCGTGGCCGCCGGCCTGGCGCGCCAGTGCCAGGTGCAGGTCAGCTACGCGATCGGCGTGGCCCGTCCGATCAACATCACCGTGTACACCGAAGGCACCGGCCTCATCTCGGACGAAAAGATCGCCCAGCTAGTGATGGAACACTTCGACCTGCGCCCGAAAGGCATCGTCCAGATGCTCGACCTGCTGCGCCCGATCTACGCCAAGACCGCCGCCTACGGCCACTTCGGCCGCGAAGAGCCGGAGTTCACCTGGGAGCGCACCGACAAGGCGGCGCTGCTGCGCGCCGAGGCCGGCCTGGCCTGATGCATGTCCAGTCCGCCTGGGGCCAGTACGGTCCCGGGCGAGGCTGCATGTGAACAACAGTGGCAGCCACGTCTGCTGCCACTCGTGGTAAACTCACCCGTTCCGAGGAGCGTTGCGACGAAGAGATTCCTCTTCGCCAGGCTCGGATATCAGCAACCGCGCTCACGTTACTTTTTTCAACCATTGAAAGGAGGGCGTGATGAGCGCCGTACTCAAAGACATCAACGATTTCCACGTCGCAGACATCTCCCTGGCATCCTGGGGCGAGAAGGAAATCCGCATTGCAGAAACCGAAATGCCGGGCCTGATGGCGATCCGCGAGGAATACGCTAGCGCCCAGCCGCTGAAGGGCGCGCGCATCGCCGGTTCGCTGCACATGACCATCCAGACCGCGGTCCTGATCCGCACCCTGGAAGCCCTCGGCGCGCAAGTGCGCTGGGCATCGTGCAACATCTACTCTACCCAGGACCACGCCGCCGCCGCCATCGCTTCGGTCGGCACCCCGGTGTTCGCCGTCAAGGGCGAGACCCTGGACGAGTACTGGGAATACACCCACCGCATCTTCGAATGGCCGGGCGACAACCATGCCAACATGATCCTGGACGACGGCGGCGACGCCACCCTGCTGCTGCACCTGGGCGTGCGCGCGGAGAAGGACATCTCGGTGCTGGACAAGCCGGGCTCGGAAGAAGAAATCTGCCTGTTCAACTCGATCAAGGGCCGCCTGGCACGTGATCCGGCCTGGTACTCGAAGCGCCTGCCGTGCATCCTCGGCGTGACCGAAGAGACCACCACCGGCGTGCACCGCCTGTACCAGATGCACCAGGAAGGCAAGCTGGCCTTCCCGGCGATCAACGTCAACGATTCGGTCACCAAGTCGAAGTTCGACAACCTGTACGGCTGCCGCGAATCGCTGGTCGACGGCATCAAGCGCGCGACCGATGTCATGATCGCCGGCAAGATCGCCGTGATCGCCGGCTACGGCGACGTCGGCAAGGGCTCGGCCCAGGCCATGCGCGCGCTCTCGGCGCAAGTGTGGGTCACCGAGATCGACCCGATCTGCGCGCTGCAGGCCGCGATGGAAGGCTATCGCGTGGTGACCATGGACTACGCCGCCGAACATGGCGACATTTTTGTTACCTGCACCGGCAACTACCACGTCATCACCGAGCAGCACATGCTCAAGATGAAGGACCAGGCCATCGTCTGCAACATCGGCCACTTCGACAACGAGATCGAAGTCGCGGCGATCAAGAAATACGAGTGGGAAAACATCAAGCCGCAGGTCGACCACGTGATCTTCCCGGATGGCAAGCGCATCATCCTGCTGGCCGAAGGCCGCCTGGTGAACCTGGGCTGCGGTACCGGCCACCCGTCGTATGTGATGAGCTCGTCGTTCGCGAACCAGACCATCGCCCAGATCGAACTGTTCGCTAACACCGACAAGTACCCGGTCGGCGTCTACACTCTGCCGAAGCACCTGGACGAGAAGGTTGCCCGCCTGCAGCTCAAGAAGCTCAACGCCCAGCTGACCACGCTGACCGAAGAGCAGGCCGCCTACATCTCGGTGAAGCAGGAAGGTCCGTACAAACCGGACCACTACCGTTATTAATCAATAGGTAGTTCGATGCGGGCGCTGCGTTTTCCACAACCCAGCGCCCGTTTTTTCAACAGCCGGGCGTTTTCACCACGCAAGCGGTAAAAGCGCCCGCGTACCACGAAAGTCGATACGATGCGCTTGCTCATTACCTGGCTGATCAATGCCGTGGCCCTGATGGCCCTGCCGTTCCTGATGTCTTCCGTCGCCGTCACCAATTTCACGACCGCGCTGATCGCTGCGCTCGTGCTCGGACTGGTCAATACCCTGATCCGTCCCATCCTGGTGATCCTGACCCTGCCGGTGACGGTGGTGTCGCTGGGCCTGTTCATCCTCGTCATCAACGCCTTCCTGTTCTGGCTGGTGTCGCACTGGATCGAGGGTTTCGAAGTAGCCGGATTCTGGTCCGCCTTCATTGCAGCGATTTTGTACAGCATCATTTCGTGGGCGCTTTCTACCTTGCTCCTCAAAGACAAAGATGGAAACTCCTAATTTCAGTATCGAGTTCTTCCCCCCGAAGACCGGGGAAGGCGCGGAAAAGCTGCGCGTCGTGCGCCAGAAGCTGGCCGAGCTGCAGCCCACCTATTTCTCGGTGACCTTCGGCGCCGGCGGCACCACCCAGCAGGGCACCTTGCAGACCGTGCTCGAGATCAAATCGGCCGGCCATGAAGCGGCCCCGCACCTGTCCTGCGTCGGCGGCACCCGCGAATCGCTGCGCGCCATCCTGCAGCAGTTCCAGGACAATGGCATCCGCCGCGTGGTGGCGCTGCGCGGCGACCTGCCGAGCGGCTACGGCGGCGGCGGCGAGTTCCGCTACGCCAACGAGCTGGTCGAGTTCATCCGCAAGGAAACCGGCGACTGGTTCCACATCGAAGTAGCGGCCTATCCGGAAATGCATCCGCAGGCCCGTTCGCCCCAGGACGACCTGCAGGCCTTCGCGCGCAAGATCCAGGCCGGCGCGAATTCCGCCATCACCCAGTATTTCTACAACGCGGACGCCTACTTCGACTTCATCGACAACGCCCGCAAGCTGGGCGTGGACGTGCCGGTGGTGCCGGGCATCATGCCGATCACCAACTACACGCAGCTGATGCGCTTCTCGGACATGTGCGGCGCCGAGATCCCGCGCTGGGTACGCAACAAGCTGGCCAGCTTCGGTGACGATACCGCCTCGATCAAGGCCTTCGGCCTGGACGTGGTGAGCAGCCTGTGCGAGCGCCTGCTGGCGGGCGGCGCGCCGGGGCTGCATTTCTACAGCATGAACCAGGCGGCGGCGACCACCGCGATCTGGCAAAGGCTCGTCAAGTAATTGTTGTGATGGCCGCGGTGCTGGATGGACCGCGGTCCGTAGGGTGGGCGGCTCCATCCGGGTAGGTGCATCGAGGCGCAGTCAACGCCGCCCACGCGTTCAAATCCCAGTTCTGCTGCCCGCGCGTCCGTTCTTCCGCTGGTTGAACGCGTGGGCGGCGGCGCCGTCCGGACTAATCACATTCTCTGGGTAGAGCCGCCCACCCTACGGTTGAGTGCTCCAGGCGCCGAACATCATTCCAATTCCGTAACAATCTCGTCGAGCGGAATGTCATACTCCCCGATCCCGAATTCCGCCAGCTGGCAGGAATAAGCAATCCCCAACGTTCTCGGACGCGGTACAGGGGCCAGCGTCCTGTCGTAAAACCCGCCCCCATACCCTAGCCGGTAGCCGCGCGCATCGAAACCCAGGCAGGGCACCAGGAGCGCATCCGGCCTGTCCATCATCCGCAATTCCGCCGGCACCGCCACGCCCAGGCTGTCCGCCACGGTCGGCTCGCCCGGCACCCATTCGGCAAATCCGAGCGCCGTATCGCGCGCCAGCACGACAGGCAGGGCCAGCCGTACGCCTGCGTCCGCCAATTCCGCGTAGGCTGGACGCAGGTCGGGCTCGCCCGCCAGCGGCCAGTACACAGCCAATGCAGCACCGGGATTCGCATGCCACCATGCCAGCACGCGCGCCCCGATGCGGTCGTCCCAGGCAAGCTTGGTGGCGTGGTCGATGGCGCGGCGCCGCTCCTTGAGCGTCCGGCGCAACTGTGGCTTATCGAGCGTGGCGCTTGCGCCTGCTTCTGGTAGTAGCCCGGGGGCACATGGTATTCTTGATTCGCCGGTCATGGTTTGAATGCAGCGTATATTGAGAGTTGTGGATGTTTCAATCGAGATTGACAACCGGCTCGCTGCCGGTCGCCCTTGCTGTTGTGTTTTCATTGTGGACGCTGTCTTCTAGCACAGTCCACGCAGAATCTGCGCCGCAGGCCGTACCGCCGGTCCCATCCGGCGCACCGACCGTGCCGGGCGCACCCGGCGCCCCGCCGGCACAAGACAATCGTGCCGACGACGACACCTTCCTGCTGCTGCGCGAAGCCGCGCGCCAGAATGACGCCGCGCGCACCAATGCCCTCGCATCGCGCCTGCCGCCCGACTATCCGCTGGCGTCCTATGTCGACTATTATCGTCTGAAACCCAGGATGAGCGGCGCCGGCGCCAACGCCACGGCCGAGGAAATCCGCGAGGTGCTGCGCCGCCACGAGGGCACGGCCGCTGCCGAGCTGATGCGCAGCGAGTGGCTGCTCGAACTCGGGCGCCGCGGCGACTGGGCCACGTTCGAGCGCGAAATCGGCCAACTGGCCGGCAGCAACCTGCAACTGCGCTGCTATACCCTGCTGGCGCGCGCCAGCCGCGGCGAAGCGGTGGCGCAGGAAGCGCGCGCCGTGCTGCTCAGCCCGGCTAATTACGGCGAGGCCTGCGCCGCCCTGATCGCGCAGCTGGCGCAAAGCCGCCAGTTCAGCGAAGACGACCTGCTGTGGCAGCTGCGCCTGGCGGGAGAGGCCAATGCCACCGGTCCGGCGCGGCGCGCCGCCGCATTGCTCGGCGCCTCCGACACCCGCGCCGCCCAGGCGGTGGACACGCCGGCGGTGGCGATGGCGCGCGGCATCGGCAAGACCCGTGCCGAGCGCGCCGTCTACCTGGTGGCGGTCGGCCGCATGGCGCGCACCAGCCTCAAGCTGGCCACGATCGCCCTGGAAAAGAACAGCCCGCAATTGAGCGCGCAGGAACGCGCGACCGGCTGGGCCAGCATCGCCCACGCCGCCTCGATTGCCCTGTCGCCGGACGCCGCCACCTACTGGCAGCGCGCCAACGGCATCCAGCTCACCAATGAGCAATTGCAGTGGAAGACCCGCATCGCCCTGCGCCGCAGCGACTGGAAAACCGTACGCGCCACCATCGAGGCGATGCCGCCAAATTTGCGCGCCGACAGCGCCTGGGTCTACTGGTTGGCGCGCGCCGACAAGCACGACGGCCGCATGGCGGAGGCGAATGCCGGTTTCGAGCGCATCGCCAGCCAGCACCATTTCTACGGCCAGCTTGCGCTGGACGACCTCGGCCGCCAGGTGGTGGCGCCGCCGCCGGCCCAGCCGATCAGCAACGAAGAACTGGCATCAAGCAATGCCAACCCGAGCCTGCAGCGCGCCCTGAAGTTCTACGCCCTGCGCCTGCGCGCCGACGGCAACCGCGAATGGAACTGGGCGCTGCGCGGCATGTCTGACCGTCAGTTGCGGGCCGCCGGCGAACTCGCTCGCCGCAACGATTTGCTCGACCGTACCGTCGAAACCTCGCTGCGCACGCGTACCGAACTCGACTACACACAGCGTTTCCCGGCGCCGCACCTGGACGTCCTGCACCCGACCGCGCAGGGCCTGGGCCTCGATAAAGCCTGGGTCTACGGCCTGATCCGCCAGGAATCGCGCTTCATTACCGATGCGCGTTCCGGCGTCGGCGCCTCCGGCCTGATGCAGGTGATGCCGGCCACCGGCAAGTGGGTGGCGGCCAAGATCGGGATGGACAATTTCGTGCACAGCATGCTGAACGACTTGCGGACCAATATCACGCTCGGCGCCAACTACATGAACATGGTGCTGGAGAACTTCGACGGCGACGAAATCCTCGCCACGGCCGCCTACAATGCCGGGCCCTCGCGCTCGCGCGCCTGGCGCGGCGTGCTGGACCAGCCGATGGAAGGGGCGATCTTCGTCGAATCGATCCCGTTCTCCGAAACCCGCGGCTACGTGCGCAACGTGCTGGCCAACGCCACCAACTACGCCGCCATGTTCGAGAACAAGCCGCAGTCGATCCGGACGCGTTTGCGTCCCGTGCAGCCGCGCGAGCGGGCGTCCATCCTCCCCTGACGCACGGGGCCCCCGGCCCCAATGAAGGAGCTAGACCCTAGTCGAACT
>NZ_DKJX01000104.1:0-11087 GCF_002454935.1 Massilia sp. UBA6681 | reverse complement strand
GTAGGCGCCGGTGGGGCGGTAGCAGCCGCGCGCGGCGTCCAGGGACTGCGCGCTGCCGGCCACGCCGTGCAGCGCGGCGCTTCCCACCGAACCGGCCGGCAGCTCGAAGCCGCAGTAGCGCGGCGTGAAGGTGAACGAGGCCGCCTTGCGGGTGCGCCAGGCCAGCTCCTCGCCGCCGACCAGGTTGAGCGAGGTGTTGATGATGTGGCAGGGGCGCTGCTGCTTCAGGTCGGCCAGCAGCGGGTCGTCGCCGGGATCGAAGCCGGTGAAGGGGTGGGGCTTGCGCGCGCGGCTGCTGGCGCCGAAGTAGGCGCGCACCAGGCGGTTCCGGTACAGCATGTAGAGCGAGAACTTGTTGATGTCGACGCGCCAGCCGAGCAGCAGCGCGGCGCCCAGGAAGATCGCGAAGGCCCAGGCCAGCCGGCTGCCGCTGGTGGCCAGGGTGGCGCTGGTATGGGCGGCGTAGACACAGGTGAGCGTGATGTCGCCGGGGCAGATGACGCGCGGCGGCGCCACCGCCGCCTGCACCAGTGCGCTCAGCAGGGCGAACACGCCGGCGGTGAACACGTAGGGCGCGATCCGCGCCGCCACCTCGAAGCGCGTGTCGCCCGCGCGCAGGCTGCCGGCCCAGGTGCCGGTCCGGCTGCCGCTGCCGGCCTTCAGGCCAAACCAGGTCACGAGCAGCCAGCCGGCCGCGGTGGTGATGTGCGACCACACGTTCTGGGTCAGCCAGGCCCAGTGCAGCAAGGGGGCCAGGAAGAAGGAGACGCCGAACATCGAGACCCAGGCGAGCGCGAAGATCCAGGCCCAGGCGCCCTGGCGACTCCACCATTCGCGGCTGGCGTCGCTGTACATGCGGCCGATCAGGCCGATCATCAGCGTCATGGTGCCGGCGAACAGCGCCATCATCAGCGGCATCCCGAAGGTGGTGAGGGCGATCGCGTTGTTCAGCACCGGGTGCGTCTTCGGGTCGGGCAGCAGCGACAGCCCGGCCAGCAGCAGCAAGGTGCCGATCCCGAGGGCGCCGAGGGCGCAGGCCAGGTGCGACAGGCCCTCGAACATCTCGGCGCGCGTCAGGTCGGCCGATGGCGGATGCGGATGCAGCAGGCGCGGCACCACGGCGAGGGCGGTGGCCACCATGAGCAGCACCACGAACAAGGCCAGCAGGCTGTTGACCAGCAGGTCGCAGGTCTCGCGTGCCATGAAGCGCATCATCGTTTCGGGGGCGAAGGCGCGCGCCGCCGCGCACAGCACCGCCAGCACGGCCACGAAAGACGCGCCGCAGACCACGTAGCCGGCGCGCCGGTAGATGCTGGTGCGGTCGTGCGCCAGGTACCAGCCGCAGGCCCACACCACGAAGTAGGCGAAGCCTGGCGCCAGCAGCCAGTGGGCGCGTCCCGCCAGCTGCGCCGGCAGCGCAGTCCATTCCCAGAAGGGCGTCTCGCCGCCGTGCCGCCACAGGCCCAGGCTGCCGAGGAAGCCCGCCAGCAGCAGCGGCAGGTTGATCCACCACAGCACTGCGCCCTGGGACAGCGGGAAGCGGCGCCGTCCGCGCGAGCCGGTGGGCTTGCTGGAGACGCTCAGGGCGATGCAGAACACGGCGAACAGGAACAGCAGCACACCGGCCATCCAGGACAGGTCGGCATACACGGCCCAGGGTCCGCCGGGGTCGACGATGCGGTGCACGGCCCACACGGCGGCACGCGGCAGCAGGAACAGGGCGCACAGCCAGGCCACCAGCATCGTCAGGTTCAGGCCGGTGTTGCGGGCATAGGTGCCGATCAGGGTCCAGGTGTCGGCGCTGAACATGCCGCCGCGCGGCGACAGGTAGTTGCAGTACTGGCGCAGGAAGCGGATCGCCGGCGCTTCGGCGCTGCCCGCCGGCGGCGCCAGCATCTCCTCGACCAGGCGCACGTCGCCGCCCTGTTCGTGGATGCACTTCGACAGCCAGCCGCCGATGAAGCCGCCGCCGGACACGGTCGACAGGTAGTCGAGGTGGCGCAGCAGCCGCTGGTTCGCCAGTGCCTGCAGCACGCCGAGGCCGAAGGTGGCGCTGCGTACGCCGCCGCCGGACAGCGCCAGCCCGACCATCCCGGCCTTGTGGGCGCGGGCGGCAAGGTCGGCGCCTGGTGCGGCGTCGGGGTCCGGGTGCAGCAGCTCGAGTTCGTCGCGGAAGACGTCCTGGAAGGTCGCGCCGCTGACTTCATCGAGGCGCTGCAGGGTTGCGTCGTCGAGCACGCCGCGTCCGGCGATGCCTTCGCGCCGGCGGAATTCGACGATCGCCTCGGCCAGCTCGCCCAGCGTGCAGGCATGGGCCGGCGGGCGGCAGCCGGCCGCTTCCAGTTTGCGGCGCAGGTCGGCGATTTGCGCCGGGACCAGGCTGGCTGGGTCGAACGAGGACACGGGCACTCCTCTTGATGAGGGGCGGGATCGGAAACCGGTCCCGCTGAGTCCAGTTCAGCACGCCAGGTAAGCGGACGCTACCGAATAGATCAAGAGTGCTCCCTCCAGTAAGTCTGGTAATCTTGCTTATGGTAAAAGCAATGATGTGAAATATGGAAAGCTCATGGCCAACATCTACCTGTTCATCGGCGTGCTCTTCCTGGGCATCGCTGCCTTGCTCTATTTCGTACCGAAGCGCAGGATCCTGAATTTCGTCGACTACGATGGGCAGGCATCGATCGTCCGCATCAACCGCTATGCGGCGCCGCGGCTGCTCCTTCCCGTGGCCGTGAGTGCCGGATGCGCCTATATCGTCGAGATGCGGCCGGAACTCGCCGTGCCGCTCCTGTTCCCGACCATCCTTTCCGTCCTGGCTGCAGTGGTATGGATTTCTGCCGGCCTCACGCGCCTGAAGGATCGTTGAGGGAGTCCTCCACAGGGCCGCAAGCCTCGCGATTGCGCAGGTAGTGCTTGTCGAGCGGAAACGGCGGCAACCAGGACTCGCGCCGTATGGTCCAGTTCTCGTAGGTCGGCATCAACTGGTCCGGCGCATCGAGCGTGCCCAGGTGCACCTCGATCTCGTCCCCGCTGCGCGCGAACACCGAGGACCCGCAGCGCGGGCAGAAGTGGCGGCCGCAATAATCGCGGGTGTCGCCGCTGACCCTTACCGCATCCTGCGGGAAGATCGCGGCGGCGTAGAACAGGGCGCCGTGGTGCTTGCGGCAGTCGAGGCAGTGGCACAGTCCGACCCGGTGCGGCCGCCCCGAGGCCAGCAGCCGCACGTCGCCGCACAGGCAGCCGCCGCTGACATCCATCTCAGCCCTTGTCGGCTTTTACGCGCGGATTGCGGCCCACCCGGCCGGAACCGCCCGGGCTGGCGGGCGCCGCCGGCTCCGCGCCGCCGGACACGTCCAGCGGCGAGCCGCCGCGCGCTTTCGGCTCGGCCGGAGGAGGCTTTGCCGCGCCATCGTTGCCGGCGGCAGGCGCTTCCGGGGGGGCGCCTGCCGGCGGCATGGCGCTGCTGACTGCCTGGCGGAATTGATCCTGCAACAAATTCCACCACGCGACCGCAGCCGGCATGGCGCTGTTCGCGGCCGACTGGGCTGCGGATTCCGCCTGGCCGGAAGAAGCGTCGGCCTTCGGCTCCGGCGCCGGCGGCGGGGGAGGTGTCGGGGCGCCGGCGGCCTGCTGCGCAAAGAACTGCGTGAAGGGCGCCGCCATGGCCGGGTCGCTGCCGGCGCGCTGCATGGCCTGCGCCATGCTGTCGCCCATGGCTTTCAGGGTGGCAAGGGTGCCGCGCTGGACTTCGAGCGCCTGGATGGTTCCGCGCAGCATGCCCAGGTTCAGGTTGAGCCAGGATTCGACCGCCTTGAGGTCGGCGATCTTCTTGTCCAGTTCGTCCACGGACAGGCTGGAGCCGGTCATGCCCGGCATGCCGACGCCGGGGATGTTCATGCTTCCCCAGAGGTTTTTCACGAATTCGAGCGTATCGGGCATTCCGGCAGCATTGGGCGGCTTGAGCATCGTTTTCTCCTCGTTTGGACACCTAAGCGTAGCAGATAAATAACACGCGACAAAGCCGGTACGCCAAAGGGCCCAATGTGCCGCGCCCCTGCACCCCGGCTGCGCTCAGGCTACACTAGCGGCATGAGTTCCGCTTTTCCTCCTCAGCGGCTGCGCGCCCTGGTGCTGGGCACCCTCATCGTGCTGCTGCACTGGCTGGTGCTGGGCTGGCTCACCGCGGGCACGCAGGGCATCGCGCTGCCGGGACGCGAGGGCGAGGCTGCGATCACGCTGGCGCAGCTGCTGCCGCCGGCGCCGTTTGAAACGCCGGTGGCCGAGCCCGTGCCGCCGCCGTCGCCGAAGCTGATGCAGCCGCCCCTGCCGGACTTCGTACCGCTGCCCACGATTACGGTGACGGAGGACGTGGTGGGCGAGCCGGTGCGCCCCGGTCCACCGGCGCAGGCGACCACGCTTCCCGCCGAGCCCGCTCCGGCGCCGCAGGTCGCTGCTGCTGCCGAACCCGCTCCGGCCGAACCCGACCCCGGCCCGGCGCCCATCGTGCACACGGTGCGCCGCTACAAGGTGGACGTGCCGCCGCCGGCCGAGCTCAGCTACAAGGTGGCGCGCACCGATGCCGACGGCACGACATGGAGCGGCCAGGCCCTGCTGTCCTGGAAGCGCAACGACCAGTCTTACCGGATGCGCTTCGAGGCCGGCATCAAGATCGTGTTCGCACGGGTGAACCTGGCGGTGCTCACCAGCGAAGGCCACCTCGGCAACACCGGCCTGGCGCCGGTGAAAATGACGGAAAAGCGCCGCGGCCGTTCGCTGACCGCGACCCATTTCGACTGGCCCGGCAACAAGCTGAGCTTCTCGGCCTCCGAAGGCAACTACGCCTTGCAGCCCGGTGCGCAGGACAAGGCCACGGTGCCGCTGCAGCTGGCGGCCATCGCGCGCGGCGACCAGGCCCAGCTGAGCGGCGACATCGACATCTTTGTCGGCGAAGAGCGCTGGGGCGCCGTGTACACCTTCAAGGTCGTGGGACCGGAGGAGATCGATACCCCGCTGGGCCGCCTGCAGACCGTGCGCATCACGCGCCCGCCGAAGCCGGGCTCGTACAAATCGCGGCTGGACATCTGGCTCTCGCCCGCGCATGGCTGGCTGCCGGTACAGATCCGCAGCAGCGAAGCCAACGGCGCGGTAACCACACAAACGGCGAACGACATCGCCATGACCCAACCAGGATTCTAGATATGCAACACTCTGCCGTACGACACGCCGGCTGCGGCCTGCTGCTGGCGCTCACCCTGGGCACTGCCGGCGCACAGGATGCCCCGGCCGCCATCAAGCGCAAGTTCGAACTGCCGCCCTCGGCCGACCTGCACTATGAGCTGCAGGCCCGCCAGCGCGGCTTCGGCCTGAAGGGCGAAGCCATCGTCACCTGGCGCGCCGGAGACGGCAAATACGCCGTGAGCGCCGAATCGAAGGTGCCGCTGCTGGGCACCATCACCCACGACCGCAGCAGCGGCACGATCGACGCCTTCGGCCTGGCCCCCGCCGAATTCATCGAAAAGCGCATGCGCAAGGATCCGACCACGGCCACCTTCGACCGCGAAGCGCGCGCGCTGCGCTTCAGCGAAAGCAAGCAGGTCTATCCGCTCAAGGGCGGCGAACAGGACCGGGTGTCGATCACCTGGCAGCTGGCCGCCGTGGCGCGCGGCGCCGGCGAGCGCTTCAAGCCGGGCAGCGAATGGCCCTTTTTCGTGGCCGGCCGCCGCGATGCGGAAACCTGGGTGTTCAAGGTGATCAAGCGCGAGAAAGTGCAGACCGGCCTGGGCGAGGTCGAGGCCGTGCTGGTGTCGCGCCAGCCGGTGGCGGACAAGAAGGACCAGGTGCTGGAGGTCTGGCTGGCGCCACAGCACGAGTGGTATCCGGTCAAGCTGCGCTATGCCGACGGCGACAAGGAACAGATCGAACAGACCCTGAAGACTGTGACAAAACCGTAAACTGGATTTCACAGAACACAATATTGTCTTGTTTTCAAGGCAATGGATGGGTGTGTCTTTCCTGCAATCAGGGGCCTCCGCGGAAGCTAGTTGCCGATCCTAAACTGTTATACTGGCGCCCCCGCGGACCGGTTGAGCCTGTCCGCGCCAGAGAACGGTACTTATATGATCGACCACCTTGGCAGCGCGGCGCTCGCCGTAGAATCCCTTTCGACTCCGCTGGAAGACGACCCGCTGCAGGCGCACTTCCAGAACGGCGTCGCGCCCGACGAGATCGAGCAGGTTTACCACCTCAAGCGCGCCCAGCCCATGCTGTCGGCCTTCACGGCGCTGTTCCACGGCACCCAGGACGGCGTGCTGGTGCGCCTGCTGGTGCTGCGCGAGCTGGCCAGCGATACCGGCGCGTCAAGCTTTTCGCGCGCCGACATCAACAACAAGCTGGCCTACCTGACCGCGGAAAGCCTGGAGACGGTGCTGAACCGCCTGCGCGGCCACGGCCTGCTGGCCTGGGACGGCCCCAGCGCCGTCTACCGCATCACGCCGCTGGCGCGCAACGTGCTGTCCGCGCTCGACACCCTGATCGCGCTGGGCAAACCGGAAGAAGACGATGCCGAGATGGGCTTCCTGCTGTCGCAGGTGGCCGGCGCCCAGGCCGTGGGCGGAGTCACCGTGGAGCAGCTGCGCCACCTGCTGGGCCGCCTGGTGGAACTGACCGAGGAATTCCGCGACGCCATCGCCTCCGGTTCCGAATTCCGCCTGCGCACCTCGCAGGCGAAGTGGCACATGGCCTGCGACTGGGTCGAGAAGGGTTCCGTCATCCTGCGGGCGATTACCCAGGACCCGGCCGCCGACTCGGCCACCCACAAGGCGGCGCAGGCCATCGGCCGTGCCCAGAGCGCGCTCTTGAACATGCAGGGCATGTTCTCGCGCGCCCTGAACCAGATCGAGCGCCAGCGCGTGCACCTGGGCCAGTCCGGCCTGTCGACTACCGACGTGAAACGCTGGCTGCTGGCCCACGAAGACTTGGCCAGCCTGGCCGAGGAGGCGATCGACCGCCCGGTGGTGCCGCTGTTCGGCACCCCGGCCGAGATGATCGACGTGGCCGAGACCGAGCTGCTGCTCGAGCGCGTGGTCTCGACCGGCCCCAAGGGCCTGCCGACCGGCACCGACGCGCCCTTGACCGTCAACGACAACCCGGCGATGCAGGCGGAGCTGAACGACTGGATCAACAAGCTGGCCGATTTCGCCAACCTCGGCAACTTCCCCGAGTTCTCGGACAGCGGCCCGAAGAGGGTGGCGCTGCACGAGTCGCTGCTGCCGGCCAGCTTCGCCGTGGCGTCCTACCGCGCCTCGCTGCTGCCGCTGCTGGGCGATGCGTCGGAGGCCAGCCTGCAGGGCGCGACCGCCGAGCTGGCGCGCCTGCCCGTGAAATTCGAACCGACGGACGAGATGATCCAGCTCGACGACCCGGAAGTGGCGGCGATGTCGATCGCCTCCCTCTCACTGAATCTTGAAAGCGGTAACCCCGATGAATGACGACGCACAAATCCTGATCGCGCGCCTGTTGACGCACCAGACCCTGCGCCGCGACGACAAGATGGTCAAGCGCGCGCTGTCGGACGAAGCCTTCCGCATCGAAGTCGACAAGCGCCTGCTGGAATCCGGCCTCAAGCTGCTCGACAACGTCTACGCCGACCACGTGACGATCGCCCTGCACCGCAACGTCGAGCCGAAGATCTTCGGCGCCAAGGACATCTGGCAGAACAACAACTTCGGCCTGACCCGCGACGGCGTGGCCCTCCTGGTGGTGCTGTGGGCGCAGATCATCCTGCCCAAGCGCGAGCGCCAGGAAACCCACACCACGGTGGCGGACGACCAGACCGACATGTTCGGACAGGACACGCCGATTCCGCGCGCCGAGGATACCTCGATCGGCATCTCGTATACCGCGCTGCTGTCCGACTTCGGCGACAAGCTGGGCAAGAAGACCCGCATGGACATGAACCTGGGCGTGCTCTCCAAACTCGGCTTCATCGAGCGCCGCGGCGACGTGATCCTGGAAGGCCCGCTGCTGGACCTGATGATGGACACCGACCTGCTGAAGGAACGCATCATCAACGGCGCCCTGGCCGACGTGTTCAAGCGCGCGCCGCTGGCCGCGGCTCCGCGCAAGATCGAAGCCGCCAACGACGAAGTGGCCGATGCTGCAAGCGACGCCACCGATGCCACCCAACTGAGCCCGAACTGAGATAGCCCATGTTCCACATCAAATCACTCGAACTGGTCCACTGGGATTACTGGCAGCGGATCAAGAACATCCCGCTGGACGCCAAGATCATCACGATCGCCGGCCAGAACGGTTCCGGCAAGACCACGCTGCTCGACGCGCTGCGCACCCTGTTCGGCCTGGACTGCTCGATGGGCCGCACCTATAAACACTATGCGCGCCACTCGGGCCAGCAGAGCGCCTGGCTGCGCGCCGTGGTCGACAACAAACCGTCCGGCCGCCAGCTGTCGAACCGTCCGTTCCGCCATTCCGGCTTCTTCGCCGACGACGAAGTGACCCTGTTCTGCCAGGTGCAGAAGAACGGCGGCGACTGGAAGCGCCAGTACCTGATGCGACCGGGGAACGTCGAGATCGAGGAAGTCACCGACGCCACCGACTGGCTGGGCGTGGAGAACTACAAGAAGCGCCTGGCCTCGGCCGGCCTGTCGCCGGCCATGTCGAAGGTGCTGGCGCTGGAGCAGGGCGAGACCGATAAACTGTGCGAATACGCGCCGCGCCAGCTGCTGGACCTGGTGTTCCAGGTCTTCGGCGACAAGGAAGTGCTGGACGCCTACGACGAAGCCAAGCGCCACCAGCGCGACACCGAGACGGAGCTGAAGCGCTTCGAGGCCGAACTGGAAACCTCGCGCATCAACCTGGAAGGACTGCGCCTGCGCGTGGCCAACTACCACCAGTGGGAAGACCTGCACAAGGAAAAGCGCGCGCTGCAGGAAGACGTGCTGCCGGCCCTCGAATACCACGAGGCGCGCGAAAAGGCGGCCACCATCAGCCGCAACCTCAAGGAAGCCCGCAAGCCGCTGCTTGCCGCCGATTCGATCCTGGCCGAGAAGCGCCAGCAGCTGGCAGCCCAGCAGCGCGCGCTCACGGAAGCGCAGAAGCAGGAAACCCAGCTGGAGCAGGAAGCCACCGAGCTGGCGAGCCGCCTCACGCAAGTCAACCAGAAGCTCAAGCCGCTGGAAAGCCTGATCGAGCAGAAGGACCGCCTGCAGAAGCTGGCCGCGGACGCGGGCGCCGACCTGGCGGAAGTGGCGAACCAGCTGAACGAAAAAGAAGCGGAACTCGCCAAGCAAAAGCAGCAGCGCGACAACATCGCCGCAAAAATCGCCGGCGAGCTGGCCACCATCTCGGCGCTGCAGGGCAAGAGCGCGATGCCGGAGCCGGAAGCCCAGCGCCAGATGCGCCGTGCGCTGCGCGACGAGGGCATCCCCCACGCCATGCTGTCGGACATCGTCGAAGTCACCGATCCGAAATGGCAGGGCGCGGTCGAGGGTGTGCTGGGCGGTTATGCCTCGGTGGTGCTGCTCGAGAAAGCCAAGGATGCGCCGGCGGCCTACCGCCTGGCCGAGAAGGAGCGCTATCGCCACTTCATCGTGCCCGACTGCGTCGAGGCGCCGGTGGTCAAGGACGCCAGCCTGCTGTCGGTGGTGCGCTTCTCCGGCAAGGCGCCGGGCTGGCTGATCGACCAGCTGGAACGCATCGAGCGCGTCGATTCGGTGGACGCCGGCTTCAAGTCGGATTGCGACGAATGGATCACCCCGGACGCCTACCACCGCGAACGCCGCGGCGGGCGCTCGCTGTTCGTGGAACCTTCGCGCTACCGCTTCGGTTCCGCCGGCAAGACCCAGCGCCTGGAAGCGATCCAGAAGTCGCTCCCGGCCCTGGAAGCCCAGGAAGACGCGCTGACCCTGGCGATCAGCAAGCTGGCCGCCGAAGTGGGCGCGCTGAAGGGCCGCATCGCCGGCGTCGACGCCGCCAAGGAACTGGCGGCGCGCCAGGCCGAGTTCGAGGAAGCCACGCGCGCACTGCAGCCGCTCAAGGCCGAGCGCCTGGAAGTGGGCGCGCGCCTGGGCGAGCTGTCGATGCTGACCAAGAACGCGACGGTGGCGCGCACCCGTGCCGACACCGTGTGGCAGAACGCGCGCATGGCCCTGTCCGAAGCGGAAGCGGGCATGCGCCTGAACAACCGCCGCACCATCGAGCAGCGCCTTGAACATGCGAAAGCCCTGCTGGCATTGCGCAAGGGCTGGCGCGACCTGCCGAAGAACTGGAAGAACGCCGGCTGGCGCGGCGCCCTGGTTGCCAAGCACCAGAACGCGCACCAGGTCAACCTGCGCCTGTCCTCGCTGGAGCACGCCCTGGCGCGCGACGACTGGGAACAGGACAACACCGTCATCGACCAGTACGCGCGCCTGAACGACCAGCTGTCGGGCCGCCAGAGCGAGACCGAGGAACGCCGCTACCAGAACAACCGCGCGATCGAGGCCACCGCCAACGCGCGCGGTGCCTACATCGAGCGCCTGCGCTACACCATCAAGACCTACTCCAAGAACATCAAGGAGCTGGGCGAGCTGGCGGGCATCGACGTGCAGGCCGACCCGGTGCGCCTGGAGAACGACGACGTGCAACTGGCCCAGGCCGGCCTGCACGTGCGCTTCAAGTTCGACGGCAAGGACCAGATCGGCATGAACGACGGCGAGGCCTCCGGCGGCCAGCAGGTGATGAAGTCGCTGGTGCTCTTGATCGGCCTGCTGAAGTCGGAAGAAGGCTCGGGCGGCTTCGTGTTCATCGACGAACCCTTCGCCCACCTGGACATCCGCAACATCCAGCTGGTCGGCGAGTTCCTGAAGAACACCGACGCCCAGTACCTGATGACCACGCCGCTGACGCACAACACGGACGTGTACGATCCGTCGGAGCTGACCTTGATCACCAGCAAGAAGAAGAAAGACGTGCAGTGGGCGCAGCCGATCTTCGTGCTGCAGCGAAGGAAGGACGAGGCGAAGGCCGCGTAAAAACGAATGGAACTCCGGGGTCAGGTCTGACATTCGGACACGGACTGAGCAATACAA
>NZ_DKJX01000109.1:0-21648 GCF_002454935.1 Massilia sp. UBA6681 | reverse complement strand
CAAGCCGTGAGGAAGTTCATTGTGCGGGTACTGGCCGAAGGCGTCGAAACGGCCGCCCAGCGCGACTTCCTGCTCGAGCATGGCTGCGATGCCTACCAGGGCTACCTGTGCGCTCCGGCACTGCCTGCCGAGGCGGTCCCCGCGCTCGCCTGCAAGCAATGAAGGCTTGACGCGAGCGCGCAGACGACGCCCGCGCGCCTGGCGCTGCGCCCTGCACCGCCGCGCCGGATCACGTGCCGGTCGACGCATCCCGGCCGCCGCCGTTGGCGGCTGGTTTTTTGGGTTGATGGGTGCCACGCGTGGGTTAGTTACATTTTTTGTGCTATAGTGCGCCCACGCCATCTCCGTTTCCGTCTCCATCATGTTCAAGCTCGCATCCTGGGATGCCAACCCGATCAAGGCCTTCGACGCCTTCGTCGTCAGCCTCGACTTCGCCGAGACCGCCAAGCGCCTGCCGGCCGACGGCAAGCTCAAGACCGTATCGAAGCAGTCCGTCGCGATCTACACCTACATGTTCCGCAACTTCTGCAACTGGATGGTGGAACAAGGGAAAAGCTTCTCCACGGTCGACCAGGCCGACATCAAGCGCTTCATCAACCGCGCCGACGAACATGGGCGCGCCATCAACAGCAAGATCGCCCACCGTTACCTGCGCCTGCTCGAGCGCTGCTACCAGCACCTGGAAGCCGAACCGAACCCGGCGCGGGAGGCGATCCTGGCCACCGGACCAAGCGAGTACCTGCGGGACGAACCCACGCGGGCACTGTCGGAAGACCAGCTGCGCCGCTTCTTCGACGCCCTGCCCTCGGCGCCGGCACGCCTGCGCCGCGTGACGCCCTTCGATGGCTGGAAGCGCCGGCGCGACCGCGCGATGCAGGTGGTCATCGCCCTGGCCGGGCTGAAAGTGTCCGAAGCGATCGGCCTGCTGCTCGGCGAGGTCGGGCAACAAATCGATCTGGAGGGCGCCATCGAACTGCGCATCACCCCGAGCCAGAAGCACGAGACGAGTCACGAGCACGCCACGATCCTCCCCCAGGAAGGCGCCGTCGAGCTGCAGGCCTGGTTGAAGGAACGCGCCGCGATGGGCATTCCGGGCGAGTTCGTCTTCCCCGCCAATGTCGAGGGGCGCAAGATGATCAAGAAGACCGTATACATGCAGGTCCGGGCCACCTTCGAGCGTGCCGGCATCGACCTGTCGCGCGCGGGCGGACGTACCTTGCGTAACACCTTCGCCCAGCGCAAACTGGCCGAGGGCGCCGCGCCGGACGAGCTCAAGGACACGCTCGGCCTGGCGCTCGAGCGCTCCGCCGAGGATTACAAGTACGCGCGTGTCAAACCGGATCCCGGGGAGTGACCCAGTCCAGCTTGTCGTCGACCTTCGTCACTTGTCGAGCAGGCGCCGGATGGCCGGGTCGATCGGTAGCCGCCGGAACATGCCGATGTCCGTACCGCCGGTGTTCCCGGCCGGGACGAACCCCGCGGCCGACCCGATCGCACCCAGCACGATCCGCAGCAGCTGTCCCCACGCTTGCCGCGGCGAGCGCCGCCGCAGGGCGATCTTCAGCATCCAGTAATGCGTCGCCACATGCGCAAGCACGTAGCGCTGGCCCAGTACGTGGGCAAGCTCCAGGTGGACCATCGCGGCGGCACAGCGGCCCGCATGGTAGCAATGCCGGGACGAGACCATTTCGGCCTCATAGGCCTTGCGCAGTTCAGGATGCATGGAAGGCCTCCCTCCCGGCCCCGGCCAGCGCCGCACTCTCGTCGGCAGTTTGCTTGGCGACAGCCTCGTACAATCGCTCGCGTGCATGCATGTCATGGCTCCAGGATTTAGCTGATTTCACTGTAAACCTTCCGACTGTAGGAAGGTCAAGCAGTTTTGCCAACGCTGGTATTTCCTGACCAATATCGGGTGTGGACGGCGGCCCACGCCCCTGATTCAGGACAGCCTTCAAGCACTTTTCAGTTCAATATGCCGTGCTATACTCCGCCTGCCTATGAACCGCACTGTCAAGACATTCATTGTTTGGCTACTGATGCTCATGCTGCCGCTCCATGCGGTCGCCGCGAGCGTCGGGATGTCTTGCGCGCCCGTGCTCCAGAACGCGGCAAGCTCCGCCGGCATGGCACACCACCAGCCCGCTCCAGATGCCCACGCGCATCATGACGCCGACCACACGGCGCACGCCGGCCACGGCGCGAGCGCAGCGGCCGACGAGGACCATGGTTCGGCGCCGGATATCGTGAAGAAGACGCATTCGGCCTGCAGCGCCTGTTCGGCAGTCTGCGCCGGCGCAGTCGCGCCGCCATCGGCTTTCCTCCCTCTTCCCACCTTCGACGGCTCCGACGCCGTACTCGTGTCGCCTTCGACCCTGGTCGCAGGCTTCATCCCCGACGGTCCACAGCGACCTCCCCGGCATCCATCCGCGTAATCGAAGCAGAAGCTGACGGCCGGTGCCCCCGCACCGCTGCGCACGCTTCCCAAGCGACCGTGCGTGCGACGCACGTCCCGTGACCGATTTTCGAGGATTGACGATGAAATCCATCTTCATGATGGCCGCCGCAGGCGTCCTGATGGCTGCGCCGTGCGCGCATGCCCAGCAAGCGTCCCGCTCGCCCGACCCGGCCGACCCGGCCGTGTCCGTTCCCCCACCCGTCTACCAGTCGGCGATGTCCGGCTATTCCCGCCTGCCTCAGGAGAAGGACGCCAGCCCGGACAAAACCTGGCGCCGGTTGAACGATGCGCTCGTTGCGGGGCCGGCACATGCGGCCCATGGCCCGGCTCCGGCCCCGGCAGAACCGGCCCAGTCCGCCAGGCCCGCGCCCGCACACGACGCCCATCAGCATCACTGAGACCATATCAAGCCAAGGCAAGACAATGACAATACAAACCTCGCCACCCATGCTGCGCGCCATCGGCGCCGGCGTGCTTGTGCTCGTACTGAGCGGCTGCGCCGGCTTTTCGCAGGACGGCGGCCTCGACGCGGTATCGGCAATGACCTCGGCGCGCACGGGCCAGGACGTCCGCCTGCCGCAAGGGAGCGCAGACAGCGCATCGATCCAGGCTGAACTCGATCGCCTGCTGGGGGCGCCGCTGAGCGCCGACGGCGCCGTTCATGTCGCCCTGCTCAACAACCGTGGCCTGCGCGCCTCGCTCGCCGGCCTGGGCGTCGCCGAGGCCGACCTGGTCCAGGCGGGACGCATGGCCAACCCCGGCTTCAGCTTCAGCCGCATGTCCGGCGGCGGCGAAACGGAGATCGAACGCAGCGTGATGTTCGACCTGGTCGGCCTGCTGACCATTCCGATCCGCCGCGACATCGAAGCGCGCCGCTTCAAGGGCGCGCAACTGCTTGCCGCGACCGACGCCGTGCGCCTCGCGGCCGACACCCGCAAGGCCTGGTTCAATGCCGTTGCCGCGGCCCAGTCGGCGCACTATGCCGAACAGGTACGTGAGGCCGCGCAGGCCAGCGCCGAACTGGCCCGGCGCATGGCCAAGGCCGGCAACCTCAGCGCGCTCGACCAGGCGCGCGAACAGGTGTTTTCCGCCGAAACCACGGCCCGGCTCGCGCGTGCCCGCCACAATGCGACCGCCGCGCGCGAACAACTGGCGCGCCTGATGGGCGTGTGGGGTGCGCAGACCGTCTTCACGCTGCCCGACCGGCTTCCCGATTTGCCTGCAGCCCCGCGCGACGAAGGCAATGTCGAAGCGCTGGCGATGCGGCAGCGCCTCGACGTCCAGCTGGCGAAGCTGGACGCCGAGTCGACCGCGCGTGCGCTGGGGCTGACCCGCGCGACCGGGGTGGTCAACGTACTCGACGCCGGCTACGTCAATGCGAGCAAGAGCGGCGCGCCACGCGAAAGCGGTTACGAAATCGAGCTGGCACTTCCGATCTTCGATTGGGGCGGGGCGCGGGTTGCGAAGGCCGAGGCGCTCTACATGGGGGCCGTCCACCGCACCGCCCATACGGCCACCACCGCCCGTTCGCAGGTGCGCGAGGCCTGGTCGGCCTACCGGACCACCTATGACGTGGCCCGCCACTACCGCGACGAAGTCGTTCCGCTGCAAAAGAAGATTTCGGAAGAAACCCTGCTTCGCTATAACGGCATGCTCATGAGCGTGTTCGAGCTGCTGGCGGACGCACGCGCCCAGATCACCGGTGTGAACACCGCGATCGAGGCCCAGCGCGACTTCTGGATCGCCGAAACCGACCTGCAGGCCGCCATCAACGGCAGCGGCGGGTCGACCGTATCGCTGACCGCCGCCGCATCCGCCGAAGCGGCGCCCGCACACTGACAAGGAATAGAAAATGAGTTCTCGTCGAGATTTCTTTACCGGCGCCGCGGCGCTGGTCGGCGCCGGACTGGTGAGCCGCGCAGGCGCCGCCACCCTGCCGGAAGCGCCCGTGATGAGCACGGCAACCACGCAACCGCCGCCGCCGCCGCCCAACGGCCGCCCGTACAACCCGGTGGTGACCCTGAACGGCTGGTCGCTGCCCTGGCGCATGAACAATGGCGTCAAGGAGTTCCACCTGGTCGCCGAACCCGTGGTGCGCGAGATCGCGCCCGGCATGAAAGCCAACCTGTGGGGCTACAACGGCCAGAGCCCGGGACCCACGATCGAAGTGGTCGAGGGCGACCGGGTGCGCATTTTCGTCACCAACCGGCTGCCGGAGCACACCAGCATCCACTGGCACGGGCAGCGCCTGCCGAACGGCATGGACGGCGTCACCGGCCTGACGCAGCCCGGCATCCAGCCGGGCAAGACCTTCGTGTATGAATTCGTGGCGCGGCGCCCGGGCACTTTCATGTACCACCCGCATGCGGACGAGATGGTGCAGATGGCGATGGGCATGATGGGTTTCTGGGTCACGCATCCGAAGAATCCGGCCCAGCACCGCGTCGACCGCGACTTCGTGTTCCTGCTGAACGCCTACGACATCGAGCCGGGCAGCTATACGCCGCGCGTCAACGAGATGCTGGACTTTAACCTGTGGACCTTCAACAGCCGCGCCTTCCCCGGCATCGACACGATGAACGTGCGCCTGAACGACCGGGTGCGCATCCGCGTCGGCAACCTGACCATGACCAACCACCCGATCCACCTGCATGGGCACGAGTTCGAAGTGACGGGCACCGACGGCGGCTGGACCCGGCCGGAGTCGCGCTGGCCGGAAGTGACGACCGACGTCGGCGTCGGCCAGATGCGCGCCATCGAGTTCATCGCCAACGAGCCGGGCGACTGGGCCTTCCACTGCCACAAGTCGCACCACACCATGAACGCCATGGGACATGACGTGCCGACCCTGATCGGTGTCGACCACCGCGGCGTGGCCGAGAAGATCAGCAAGCTGGTTCCCGACTACATGGTGATGGGCGACAAGGGCGGCTCGATGGGTGACATGGAGATGGCGCTGCCCGACAACACGCTGCCGATGATGACCGGCCAGGGGCCCTTCGGCGGCATCGAGATGGGCGGGATGTTCACGGTGCTGAAGGTGCGCAAGGACCAGAAGCCGGGCGACTACAAGGACCCGGGCTGGTACAAGCATCCCAAAGGCACGGTGGCCTACGAGTGGAAGGGCGAGCCGCCCGCGGCCGTGCGCAGCCAGTCGGCCGGCGGCCAGGCGTTGCCCGCCGCCGGCAAGTCGCCCGAAGTTGAAGTGACCGTGCGCAAACCCAAGGGCCACCAGGGCCACCACTAGACGTTATTCCGCTACAAACAACACCAACCAAGGAAAGGACACACCATGAAAGCATTTGCAACGCCCATCCTCGCGATCCTGATGGCCGGCGCGGCCACGCTGGCCTCGGCCCAGGCCCACCAGCACGCCGGCCACGGCCCCCACGAGCCGACCGCGACGAACGCCGCGGCCGCGCTCTCCGAGGGCGAGGTCAAGAAGATCGACAAGGAGGCGGGGAAGATCACCCTGCGCCACGGCGAAATCAGGAACCTCAACATGGCCGCGATGACGATGGTCCTGCGCGTGCAGGACCCGGCGATGCTCGATCAGGTGGAGGTGGGCGACAAGGTGCAGTTCGCGGCCGAGCGCCTGAACGGCGCCATTACCATCGTCCAGATGCAGAAGACGCAGTAATACCCGGATCGCGGAGCACACATGATCAAGCAGTCACTCCCAGCATGCATCCTCGCAGTCTGGTTCGCAGGCGTCCATTTGGCCGCCCTCGCGGCCACGCCGAAAGAAACCGTCGCGGCTTTCCACGAAGCGCTCACCAGCGGCGACAAGGACAAGGCGCTCGCCTTGCTGTCCCCCGCCGTCGCCATCTACGAGGCCGGCTACGTCGAACGCTCGCGCGACGAGTACGCCCACCATCACCTGGGCGGTGACATGGAGTTCGCGAAGACCACCACCCGCAAGCTGCTGAAACAAGGCGAACGGATCGACGGCAACACGGCCATCGTCTGGGAAGAAACCGAGACCACCGGCACCGCGCGCGGCAAGCCTGTGCATGCCTTCGGTACCGGCACGATGGTGCTCGAAAAAAAGGGTGACGGCTGGACGATCGTGCACGTGCACTGGTCGTCGCGCAAGGCAAAGTAAGCCCACTGCCCCGGCGCTACCGGCGCCGGGGCGCACCTTCACCCTTCCCCGCATCCCGCCGGCGAGTCCCCCTTCCTCCCCGCCGCACGCCCCGCAAGAGGCCTCCATCGATGACTGTTCGTCAATACGAAAGTTATCGACGAGCTCGTAAAGTGCCTATACCATTTAATTAATTGGTCAGACCAATAGTTCTGGTGGTACGTGCAATACAAAATTGGCCTGAGCAGTTTTGTAGTCAAAAATAACACTTTGGAGACCAAAACATGATTCAAAGCTTGCAACGTACCAGCCTTGCGGCCGCCATCGGCGTGCTTTTCGGCGCCTGTGGCGGTGGCGAACCCGAGACGGCGACCGCGATGTCGATGTCGAGAACCTCTTCCCTCGTCGTTTCCAGCGCCACGGCCACTACCGGCTGTCCGGCCCTGCCCTTGAACGGCGTCGACGCCCAGACCCTCACCGGCGCTTCCACGCCGCTCCAGCTGGGCAGCTACGGCACCCGCAGGCCCGGGGCGCCGGTCCTGGTGGGCGGCAAGCACTCGCCGGCCAACTACCGCGCCGCGCCGGTCCTGCCGAACTGGCAGTTCGCCACCTCCGATCCGACGGGTGGCGTCCTGACTTTCGAATGCGAGGTGGCGCCGGACGCCGGCTGGCACAGCTACAAACGGAGCGGCAGCGCGCACGAGAAAGTGGTCGTCACGGGCGGCCGCAATGCGGCGCCCCAGCACATCTACACGGTCTACAACGGCCAGCAGCTGGTCGCCGCGCTGAACGAAGCGGGACTGGCGCCGAAGATCGTCCGGATCGTCGGCCACATCGACCTGCGGATGAGCGCCAACAACACCGTCTTCAAGGAATACGAAAGCTACACCGACCAGAAGTTCGGCGGCTCGGTCAGCATCCCGTCGAACACCACCCTGGTCGGCATCAACGACGCCCAGGGCCGCGCCGCCCGCATCACCGGCACCACGCTCCTGATCGGCGGCGAGCTGGCGGCAAGCCAGGGCGGCGATGCGGAAGCCGACTTCAAGGCATGGATCGCGGCCGGCAAGGACGGCGACCTGTTCCCCACCTGGACCCGCAACATCATCATCCGCAACATCGCCCTCGATACTCCCTAGGACGTCAACCCGGAGGATTCGGCGAACGCCTATGCGGACGGCGTGACGATTTCGCGGTCCCAGAACATCTGGGTCGACCACGTCACCATCAGCGACGGCGATACGCCCGACCGGCTGGCCAGCGACCCCCGCCACGACGGCGCGCTCGACATCGTGCGCGGCTCCGACTATGTGACTCTATCGAACAGCAAGTTCTTCAAGCACGGCAAGACCACCCTGGTCGGCAATGGCGACAGCGGCCGCGCCTGGAGCGATGCCGGGCGCCTGCACGTCACCTTTACCGGCCTGCACTGGCACGGTACCGCGAGCCGGCTGCCGCTGATCCGCTTCGGCCAGCTGCACACCTTCAACAACCTGCTCGAAGGCGACACCGCTCCGGCCGATCCGGACATGAAGTACGCCGGCGGCCTCGACGTGCGCTACCAGTCCGACGTCCTGTCCGAACATAACTACTACTTGTTCAAGAACCTGAAGCCGTCCCAGGTGGGCGGCAAGGTCTCCAGCAGCAAGGACGCGATCAGCTACCGCGCCGCGGGCGAACTGTTCATCAACGACAAGGGCGACGACACCAAGCCCTGGGTCGGCGGGGCAATCGACATCTCGAGCGCCCTGATGGCGGCAACCGGCCTGCCGCGCCTCGCCAGGTGGACGCCGCCGTACAACTACAGCGCCATGCCGGCCGACCAGGCCTGCGTGTTCGTGAAGAACAATGCGGGCGCCGGACGCGTCAACAATCCGGGCACCGACGCCACCTGCACCGCGGCCAGCACCACCACGCCGCCGACCAACCCGACCGATCCGACGCCGACCGATCCGACCCCGACCGATCCGCAGCCGCCGGTCATCGCACCCACCTGCACGGCCCTGTTCAACTGCAGCTCCGGGGTCGGCCAAGGCGTGATGAAAGCGGCGGTGACGGCGCCGGTGGGAAGCTCGCTGCTCAATGGCGTGTACACCATCGCCGGCGGCGGCAACATCTCGACCTCCGCCAGCTACAACTTCTTCTTCAAGTACATGCCCCTGACCGGCAACTTCACGATGACGGCGAAGATGCTGACCCAGGGCGGCAGCGCGAGCGGCGCCCGTGCCGGCCTGCTGGCGACCGACTCGGTGACGGGCCAGGGCACCTATGCGTGGACGGCGCGCTATGCCAGCACCGGTGAGATCCGCCGCGCCATCAACGGCGACAACAAGTCGGTCCTGTCCGGCTATTCGACGACGACCCTGCCGGTGTGGGTGCGCATCGAACGCCGCGGCAATGCCTTGTACTCGGCGGCCTCGCGCGACGGCCTCACCTGGACCGAGGCGACCAGCGTCAACGTCACCGCGCCGACCCTGTATGTCGGCATGGCCGTCTCCTCGGGCAGCAACACGGTCGGCCAGTCCGCGAGCTTCAGCAAGCTCACGGTCGTCGGCGGTGGCCTGAACTGAGGCGCTTCAAGCACGCTTGCCTTTGCGACGGCCACGGCGGCCGTCGCAGCGGATATCCCTTTACCCCATCCTGAAAGAGCAGACCCCATGAAACTGACAATCAAACCGATCGCCCTTCTCCTGGCCCTGTGCGCCTGCGTCTCGCCGGCCAGCGCCGCCAACATCTCCTACACCGGAGAGTTCGCCTACGATAACGAGGTCAAGCTGTTCCGGTTCACCGTCGACACCCTGTCCACGGTCGGCCTGCGCACCTGGTCGTATGCCGGCGGCATCAACGCCGCCGGCGAGACGATCGCCCGTGGCGGCTTCGACCCGATCGTGGCGCTGTTCAACTCGGCTGGCCAGCTGATCGGCGAGCAGGACGACGGCGGCTGCCGCAAGGTCGCCGCCGACGCGCTCACCCGCCAGTGCTGGGACATCAACTACAGCATCGAGCTCGCGCCGTGCACCTATACCGCGTCGCTCCAGCAATACAATAATTACCACGTCAGCAACAACCTGGCGGACGGCTTCTATTACCAGGACGAGCAGTACCGCAACTTCCGCAACGGTTTCGTGGATGAAATGGACTTCAAGCGCAACGGTTCCTGGGCCTTCGACCTGCTGAACGTGAGCCTGCCGGCCCCGGCCGACGTGCCTGAACCCGGCTCGATCTGGCTGGTGGGCGCCGCGCTGGCCGGCTTGACGGCCATGCGCCGCCGCACAGCCGGGCGGTCCAGGGCCTGAGGCAACAGCGCCCAGCTACCGCCATGCGTCGGCATGGCGGCGCCGAAGTCCGTGCCGCGCCGGTCCTTCACTTGCAATGCTGGCGCATCATTTGCATGCGCTGGTCGCGCTGCTCGGGCGACATGCCTTGCATCTGGCGCTCTGCGATCGCCCGCCGCGCTGCCTCGTTCGGCGCAGCTTGCATCTCCCGGTGCATGGCGCACATCGTTCCGTCGCCGGAGTGTTGCGTCGCACTGCCGGCCGCGCCCCCGCCGGTTGCCGTTTCCAGTCCGTAGAATGGACCGGAAGGCGGGGCGCTGGTGGCAGCGGTGGATGGGCCGCCGTGCGATGCGGCGCAGCCGGCCACGGCCAGCGCCGCCAGGACAGCCGTCAAACGGCGCGAAGCGTCCGGTGTGATGTTCATGATCGTGCTCCCGTTCGTCGACAAACGTGGCCGCCTGGCGTCCGTGCCCACGGGCCGGGGCAGCAATCAAGCAAGGTTCGTGAATCGCCGCACGGATGTCAAGCAAGCGGAGGCGCTACCCAGGGGACTAGCCGGCGGCCGGTTTCGCCGCCGGGCGCGGCGGCGGCCCCATGCGCTCGTTGGCGTTCTCGATATCGGCGGCGATCAGCCAGCGCCCGTCCACCTTGCGCAGCACCAGTACGAACTTGCCGACGTCGCGGCCCGCGTTCGCGGGACCGTAGGCGCCCACCACATAGGCCAGCTCGCCGGAGGCGCGGTAGTCTAGCGCGCGCAGGGTGGTCGGCTGGCCGCCGCCGTGGGAATACGCCTGGCGAATGGCTTGAAGGCCGCGCGCCGGCGGCTGGCTGCTCGGCAGCGCGAAGCCGTCCGGGGCGAACAGCGCGGCCAGGGCCGGCGCATCGTTCGCCGCCCAGGCGCGTTCGTAGGCGCGCAGGAGCTGGTCGACCTCGGCCGGCACGGCCACCGAAGGCGGGGTCTGGGCCAGTGCCGGCATTGCCAGCACGGCGGCGAACAGCGGGGCAAACAGCATCTTGCGCATGGCGCGTCCTTTGCTCGGGTTGAGGAATGCGGCCGATTCTAGCGGCGCCCTGCGCCGCTGACCACGAAAATCGGATATGCATCCCGGCTCGACTGCGAGAAACAGCGGCCCGGCACTTGGCGAACCCGGGATTTTCCTTTATACATACCCGGTTTCCATTCTCATGAGCCGACGACGACCCGCATGAATGTCCTGCCATCCACCCTGCGCCTGACGGCCGGCACCGTCGTCAGCGCCACCTGCGTCGTCGCCCTCCTGTATTTTGGCCGCGAAGTACTCGAGCCGCTGGCCCTGGCCCTGATCCTCAGCCTGGTGCTGGCGCCGCTGGTGCGCAGCATGACGCGGGTCGGGCTGGCGCGCATGCCGGCCGTGCTGCTGTCGGTGGCCCTGGTCGCCACCGGCGTGGGCGCCATCGGCGCGGTCCTGTTCGACCAGCTGGTGACGATCACCCGCGACCTGCCGCAGTACCGCAAGGCGATCAAGACCAAGGTGGCCAATGTGCGCGAGCTGGTCGAGCGCCCGATCAGCCGCATCGAGGCCGAGCTGAGCGCGGTGGCGCCGGTACCAAGCACCGAGGCTGCGCGGGTACGGCGCGGCAACCTGGTGGTCACCCCCAACCAGCCGCTGCCGGTGGAAGTGCGCACCCCGCGCACCATGAAGGACACGCTGGGACGGGTCATCAACCTGGTCTGGGGCCCGATCGGCGAGGCCGGGGTGGTGCTGATCCTGCTCGTCTTCATCCTGCTCGAACAGAGCTCGCTGCGCGACCGGCTGGTGCGCCTGGCCGGCCAGGCCGAGGTCAGCCGCACCATCCGCACTCTGGGCGACGCGGCCCAGGGCGTGTCGCGCTTCTTCTTCTCGCAGTTCATCGTGAATTTCACCTTCGGCGTGGTGATCGGCGTGTCGCTGTGGCTGGCCGGGATCCCGCACGCGATCCTGTGGGGCGTGCTGAGCGGGGTGCTGCGCTTCGTACCCTACCTGGGCGTGCTGCTGGCGGGGACGATCATCGCGGTGTTCGTTGCCGCCATCGACCCCGGCTGGTCGCTGGCGCTCACCTGCATGGCGATCTTCCTGGCCTTCGAGCTGGTGCTGGCCAATTTCATCGAGCCGAAGGTCTACGGCCACAGTTCCGGCCTGTCGCCGCTGGCGGTGATCGTCTCGGCCCTGTTCTGGGGCGCGCTGTGGGGGCCGGTCGGCCTGCTGCTGTCGACCCCGCTGACCCTGTGCCTGGTGGTGGCCGGCCGCCACGTGCGGGCGCTGGCGCCGATCACCATCCTGCTCGGCGACGCGCCCAACATGTCGGACGCCGAGCGCTTCCACCAGCGCGTGCTGGCCGGCGAAGCCGACGAGCTGACCAAGGATGCGCGCGCCTACGTGCGCCGCTACAGCTTCGCGCGCTATTGCGACCACGTGCTGCTGCCCGGCCTGCGCATGGCGGTGTCCGACCTGGGCGCCGGCACCATCGACAAGGCGCAGGAGACGCGCATGCGCGCCGTCATCGCCAACATCGCCGACACCGTGGCCACGGCTTCGGAGAGCGGCGCGCGCGGCCGCCGCAAACCCGTACCGCTGCTCGATGCGAACATCGGCGCCCACCTGCGCCAGATGCGCGAAGCGCGTTTCGGGCGCTGGCAGGGTTCGCTCGACGTGCCGGCCGGTTCGATCGTGCTGTGCGCCGGGCTGCCGTCCGAGCGCGACGAGTTCCTGACCGAGCTGCTGGTGCGCGCGCTGCGCGAGGGCGACGTCGATGCCCGCAGCCTGGTGGTGGGCGCGCCGGTGGAGCGTCCGGAAGGCAGCGCGCCGGAGCTGGTGTCGACCGTGTTCATCACCTACCCGCGCCAGGACAATTTCGAGGCCTGGCGCGCCGCCGTGGCCGAACTGCGCAAGGACCTGCCGGAAGCGCTGATGGTCACGGTCCTGCTACCCTACGACGAACAGCTGCCCAAGCGGGCCCTGGTCGAGGCCTATGTCGACATGATCCTGCGCTCCTTCGAGGAAGGGCTGGCCTTCGTGGCGCCGGACCGCAATGCCGCGGCCCGGACCGCCATGCCCGAACCGGTTCGTTGAATCCACGGTTTGTTGTTTTCCGACCGTGCTCGCATAGAAAAATGGGCGAGATTTGCGGCAGTCTTTACGGCTCGGGATGTTTCCCACGTAAAATGCTTGCCTATCGGCACTATTTTTCTCATGGCGGAATATGAAATCGGTTCAACAAGAAGTCGACGAACGCAGCAACCTCACCGGCACCAATAAATTCGAGCTCCTCCTGTTCCGCCTCGGCGGCGACGAGAACGGCGAGCGCAGCGAACTCTTCGGCATCAACGTGTTCAAGATCCGCGAGATCGTCGCGATGCCGGAGATCACCGCCGTGGCCGGCTCGATGCCCCACGTGCTGGGGGTGGTGAACCTGCGCGGCCAGATCATCCAGGTGCTGGACCTGCCCGCGATCGCCGGCGTCAAGCCGAAAACCGGCCTGAACATCATGCTGGTGACGGAATTCGCCCGCACCACCCAGGCCTTCGCCGTCGAGAGCGTCGAGGAGATCGTGCGCCTGGACTGGAACCAGGTGATGTCGGCCGAGCACGCAGCCGGCAGCGGCATGGTCACCAGCATCGCCCGCCTGCCGGAAGAAAACGGCCAGCCGAGCCGCCTGGCGCAGGTGCTGGACGTCGAGACCATCCTGCGCAACATGAACCCGGATTCCGGTCCCGAGATCAACCAGCAGACGGTCGGCGCCAGGATCCAGATCAAGCCGGGTTCGGTCGTGCTGGCCGCGGACGACTCGGTGGTGGCGCGCGCCCTCATCGAACAGGGCCTGGACGCCATGGGCCTGCCCTTCATCATGGTCAAGAGCGGCAAGGAAGCCTGGGACCAGCTCAACAGCATCGCGAATGCCGCCGAAGCCGAGGGCAAGAGCGTGCACGACAAGGTCGCCCTGGTGCTGACCGACCTCGAGATGCCGGAAATGGACGGCTTCACGCTCACCCGGACCATCAAGAAGAGCGGCCGCTTCGCCAGCCTGCCGGTGATTATCCATTCGTCGCTGTCCGGCACCACGAACGAAGAGCACGTCAAGAACGTGCAGGCCGACGCCTACGTGGCCAAGTTCTCGGCCGAGGAGCTGGCGGCGACGATCCGGCGCCTCCTGCGCCAGTAAGCCCCCCAGCTCAGGTTTTTTGTGCGGCGGTCAACCCGGTACGCATCACATTCGTTGTGATGTAACAAACATTAACACATTCGACATCGTGCGCAGCGGCGGAGAATGTATTATTGACAACAAGTCGGTAGCTTATCGGGGGTACCGGCCAGGCGGGGAACACTTTCTCCGCCGACAGGACAAAGCAGGTTCGCGCGGCTAGCATGCCGCCGTTCCCGCGGAGAGCACACCATGCCGCAACGAAGACGAGACGAGAACACCGCTGTAACTGCCGAGTACGCCTTCTTTCTGGCGGAAACCCGGGGCCTGCGCTTCGCCCTCGACTACCTCGACAATTGCCATATCCCGCGCGACATCCTGCTGCGCGCCTATGACCAGCCCGAGCGCCGCCGCAAGGGCGAACGGCGCCGCTATCCCCGCAACGACTGACGCTTCCGTCATCCCGAACCCTGCAAGCGTCCGTGCGCCGTGCTACCGTGGCAGCTCGATCCGACAAGGCCGATCATGGGACATGCATACCGCTGGCAGCCGCTCGACGGCATCGGGCTGGAACACCTGAATCTTGATTACCGGGACGACGTGATCGTCGCCGACGGCGTCGTCGTCGGCGATTGCGGCGACGGGCCCTTCGGCTGCAGCTACCGGATCTGCTGCGATACCGCCTGGCGGGTGCGCTCGGTCGAGGTGCACGCGGCCGGCGGCGCCTCCCTGGTGCTCACCAGCGACGGCAGCGGCCACTGGCGCGACGGCGACGGCGCGGTCCAGCCTCAGCTCGGCGGCTGCACCGACGTCGACATCGCCGCCACGCCCTTTACCAACACCCTGCCGGTACGGCGGCTCGGCGCCGCCCTGCAAGCGCGCACCAGGATCGCGGTCGTCTACATTCCCGTGCCCGCGCTGGCGGCGCGCCGCATGGAGCAGGCGTATACCCGGCTGGCCGGTGGCCGCTACCTGTACGAGGGGCCGATCGGCGACTTCCAGGCCGAACTGGAGCTAGATGCCGACGGCCTGGTGCGCCACTACCCTTCGCTGTTCACCCGGCTGCTCCCGGCCTGAACCCGCAGCCCCTCCTGCACCCGGCCCAGCAGGGTCTCGAGCTGGCGCCGCTCGCCCTCGTCCAGGCCGGCCAGCGCCCGGGCCGCCAGCACCAGGCCGGCCTGCCGCAGTTCGGCATGCACGGCCTGGCCGCTGGCGCTCAGGTACAGGCGGGTGCTGCGGCGGTCGGCCTCGTCGGCGCGTGCCTCCACCAGGCCTTTCTCGCGCAAGCCCTGCACCAGGCGCGTCACCTGCGCCTTGTCGCGGCCCGAGCGCTGCACCAGGTCGCGGCCGGTCGCTCCCGGGTGACGGGCGATATGGCCGAGCGCCCGGTTTTCCATGTGGGTGAGTTCGTGGGCGCTGGCGCGCAGCGCACGGTATTGCTGGGCGCGATAGAGATGCATGATCTCGTGGATCGCTTCGAAGACGTCGCTGCCGGGGTGAGGGAGAGCCTGATTCATGGGTTGGTTGACTTCATCAACTAAGTTATCGATAATAGATGATATTATCAACCAATTTGGATCAACATGGAACAGCCAAATCGCAAGGGCGTACGACGCGTGCGCCATGAACTGCACATCCGTGATGTCACCGTTTCCCGCGTCGAAGCGCTCGGCAACGCCTTCGTACGCATCCGTTTCCGCGGCGATGGCCTTGCCCGGTTCGTGTCGGCCTCATTCGACGACCACGTCAAATTCATCTTCGCCGGCGTCGACGGCGCCCAGGTCCGGCGCGACTTCACCCCGCTGGACTACGACGCCGACGCGCGTGAAGTCAGCTTGGAATTCGCGCTGCACGGCGGCGGTGCTGCGAGCGACTGGGCGCGCGCCGCCGCCATCGGCCAGCCGGCCGTCATTGCGGGACCACGGGGCTCGATGATCATCCCGGAAGACCTCGACTGGCACTTGCTGGCGGGCGACCGCAGCGCCCTGCCCGCGATCCGGCGCCGGCTGGCCGAGCTGCCTGCCGACAGCCTGGTGCTGGCCGTGATCGCGGCCGACGGGGCGGAGCGCCTGCCGCCGGTCTCTCAGGCACGGGTCGAGGTGGCCTGGGTCGACAGCGACGCGGAGCTGGTGGCTGCCCTGCGCGCCCTGTCCCTGCCCGAGGGCGAAGGTTTTGCCTGGTTTGCCGGCGAAGCCGCGACCGCCAGGCAGGTTCGCAGCGTGCTGCTCGAGGAAAAGGGGATCGCGAAAGACGCCATGCGCGTCTCTGCGTACTGGAAGCAAGGTGTGGCCGATCACCACGAGCATCTCGACTGAGCCGGCCCAGCCCGATGGAAGACGCTGGCTAAATGGGTGTAAAGCCTATTTCGCGGCAATTCACGTATACCGCCGATACACGCGGTTCGCCTGAGCGGGCATTGGCGGCGTGTCCAGCGCCACCACACCGGCAATGATCGCGAATGACTTAACGCCTTGATTTGGCTATAATTTCGCCCTTCGCCTCAAGGATTGCCGCCATGTCACTGTTTGATCACCAGCTTGAACTGCTGTCGCCCGCCAAAACCGCCGAGATCGGCCGCGAGGCGATTCTCCACGGCGCCGACGCGGTGTACATCGGCGGCCCCGCCTTCGGCGCGCGTCACAATGCCAGCAATCCGCTGGAGGATATCGCCGCCCTGGTCGAATTCGCCCACCGCTACCGCGCGCGCATCTTCGTGACCATGAACACGATCATGCACGACAGCGAACTCGACCTGGCCCGCCAGCAGATCTGGCAGTTGTACGAGGCCGGCGTCGACGCTTTGATCATCCAGGACATGGGCCTGCTGGAGATGGACCTGCCGCCGATCCAGCTGCACGCATCGACCCAGTGCGACATCCGTACCGTGGAAAAGGCGCGTTTTCTCGGCGACGTCGGCTTTTCGCAGCTGGTGCTGGCGCGCGAACTGACCGTCGAGCAAATCCGCAAGATCAAGGCGCAAGTGGATACCCCGCTCGAATACTTCGTGCACGGCGCCCTGTGCGTGGCCTTCTCGGGCCAGTGCTACATCTCGCACGCCGACACCGGCCGCAGCGCCAACCGCGGCGACTGCTCGCAGGCCTGCCGCCTGCCGTATACCCTGAGCGACGGCCAGGGCCGCGTGGTCGCCTATGAAAAGCACCTGCTGTCGATGAAGGACAACGACCAGAGCCGCAACCTGGAAGCCCTGGTCGACGCCGGCATCCGCTCGTTCAAGATCGAGGGCCGCTACAAGGACATGGGCTACGTGAAGAACATCACGGCCCACTACCGCCTGCTGCTCGACGAGCTGCTCGAGCGCCGTCCGGAATACGCGCGTGCTTCCAGCGGCAACACCCGCGTGCTGTTCACCCCGGACGTCGACAAGAACTTCCACCGCGGCCACACCGACTACTTCGCGCTCGGCCGCCAGGACGACATCGGCGCCTTCGATTCGCCCAAGTACATCGGCGTGGAACTGGGCACGGTCACCCGCATCGGCCCGGATTTCATCGACCTGGCCACCAATGCGGCTATGGCCAACGGCGACGGCCTGAACTACATGAACAAGCGCGAGACGGTCGGCATCCAGGCCAATACGGCCCAGAAGCTGGGCGAGGACGCGGATGGCCAGAACTGGCGCGTGTTCCCGAACGAAGTGGTCAAGAGCCTGGCCGGCCTGAAGGTCGGCACCATCGTGCACCGCAACCGCGACCATCACTGGGAATCGGCGCTCTCCAAGAAGTCGTCCGAGCGCAAGGTCCGGGTCGACCTGCTGCTGGCCGAGCAGCCCGATGGCCTGCGCTTGAGCCTGCGCGACGAGGACGGCATCGAGACCGCGACCAGCGCCGTGATCGCGCTGCAGCCGGCCCAGCAGGCGGCGCAGGCGGAAAGCGCGCTGCGCACCAGCATCGCAAAGCTCGGCAACACGATGTTCGAGGCCGGCGCGGTCGAGCTGCAATTGTCGCAGCCCTGGTTCGTGGCCTCGAGCGCAATCAACGCGCTGCGCCGCGACGCGATCGCCGCCCATGAAGCGGCGCGCCTGGCCAGCTGGGACCGTCCGCAGCGCAAGGCGGCGGCAGAGCCGCCGGCGGTCTATCCTGATCAGCAGCTGAGCTACCTGGCCAACGTCTACAACGAGAAGGCGCGCGCCTTCTACCACAAGCACGGCGTACAGCTGATCGACGCGGCCTACGAGTCGCACGAAGAGCCGGGCGAGGTGTCCCTGATGATCACCAAGCACTGCCTGCGCTTCTCCTTCAACCTGTGTCCGAAGCAGGCCAAGGGGGTGCAGGGCGTGCAGGGCCAGGTCAAGGCCGAGCCGATGACCCTGGTGAGCGGCAACGAGCGCTATACCCTCCGCTTCGACTGCAAGCCCTGCGAGATGCACGTGGTGGGCGCGATGAAGGACAACATCCTCAAGCAACCGCCGCCCTCGGCCGTGCCCTACAGCCCGCTGGTCTTCCACAAGCAGCGCCCGCGCGCCTGAGTTTTTTACCAATTGGTAAAAAATCCGCGCCCGGTTCGGGTCGGGCAATCAACACGCTGAGCATGTGGCCTGCGGCCGCCCCAGGGCGGCACGCGGGCGCTAGCATGGCGGCATATCCATTTGCGGAGATGTCCCGATGCAGCGCCCCATGCCCTACCTGGCCGCCCTACCGCTGGCCCTTGCCTTCGTCCTGCCTGCCCAGGCTGCCGAGCCGATCGCGCCGCGCTTCAATGCCGACCCGTCGCCGCACTGGTTCCCGCTGGACGGCGGCAAGTTCTACCTGTACGCCACCGACGACGCCTCGAATAGCGGCAAATACTGGGATTCGGTCAGCTGGCGCCTGTACACCTCGAAGGACATGCGCAGCTGGCAGGATGCCGGCGTGCCGCTCGACGTGACGGTGTTCAAATGGGCACGGCCCGACGCCAAGGCCTGGGCGCCGGAAGCGGCCTACCGCAATGGCAACTACTATTTCTACGCACCGGTCGGCGGCGACAAGATCGGCGTCGCCGTCTCCAGCCGCCCGGACGGCGGCTTCGTGGACGCACGCCTCGACCCGCTGGTCGACAAGGCGCGCGACCTTAACGCCGGCGACGAGCCGATCGACCCCGCCGTGTTCGTCGACAGGGATGGCCAGGCCTATCTGTACTTCGGCACCCGGGTGCCCAAGGTCGTCAAGCTGAAGGCGGACATGGTGAGCCTGGACGGGCCGATCCTGGACGTGGCCATCGCGGGGTTGCCGGCAGCCGACCCGAAGAAGAAATTCGGCGAAGCCCCCTTCCTGCACCAGCGCGGCGGCGTCTACTACTTCACTTTTTCCAGCGGCTGGCCCGGACAGATCCTGTACGCCACCGGCAGCTCGCCATTGGGGCCCTTCACCTACCGCGGCGTGGTGCTCGACTACCTGACAATCTCGACCAACCACCAGGCCATCGTCGAGCATGACGGCAAAAGCTGGCTCTTTTATCACGACAATCTGCTGCCAGGCGGCAGCAGCCACCGCCGTTCGATCGCGATCGCGCCGCTCGAGTACGAGGCGGACGGCAGCATCCGCCAGGTCACGCGCTAAAAAAAAGCCGCCCGGTTCCCCTGGGCGGCGTCCTGTTTGTGCGCGGATGCGATCAGTCGACCGTCGCGCCGCTGTCCTTCACGACCTTGCCCCAGCGGGCATGCTCGGCCTGCACGAACTTGCCGAAGTTGGCCGGCGTGTCGCCCACGAAGTCGGAACCGGTGTCGGCCAGCACCTTCTGGAACTCAGGTCCCTTCATGACCTTGATCGCCTCGGCATTGATCTTGGCGATCACGTTCGCCGGCGTCTTGGCCGGGGCGAACATGCCATACCAGGCATAGGACTCGATCTGCGGCAGGCCGGCTTCGGCGAAGGTCGGCACGTCGGGCAGCAGCGGCGAACGCTTGGCGCTCGAGATCGCGATCGGCTTGACCTTGCCGCTCTTAATATGCGGCATGATCGCGATGGTGCTGTCGAACATCATCGGGATGTGGCCGCCCAGCAGGTCGGAGATCGCCGGCGCCGAACCTTTATACGGCACGTGGGTCATCTGCAGCTTGGTCACGCTGGCGAACAGTTCGCTGGTCAGGTGCTGCGGCGTGCCGTTGCCGGAGGAGCCATACGAGAACTGGCCCTTCTTGGACTGGATGAAAGCCATCAGTTCCTTCAGGTTCTTGGCCGGCACGTTCGGGCCGGCGACCAGCACCAGCGGCACGCGCAGCAGGTTGGTGACCGGCGCCAGGTCCTTCAGCGGGTCGAAGCTCATGTTCTTGTACAGGCTCGGGTTGATCACGATCGGCGCGCTCGAGGTGATCAGGAGCGTCGAGCCATCCGGCTTGGCACGGGTGACGGCCGCCGTGCCGATGTTGCCGCCGCCGCCGGCGCGGTTGTCGATCACGAAGGATTGGCCCAGGCCCTGCGTCAGGCCCTTGGCCAGCGGACGCGCCGCGATGTCCGAGGGCCCGCCCGGCGGCCATGGCACCACCACCGTCACGGTCGAGCTAGGCCAGTTCTGGGCCAGCGCGCTGAAAGAAATCGCCGATGCCGCCGCTACACATGCCAGCATCAAGCTGGTACGTCCGGCGCTGCCGAAAAATTGTCGCATAGTCTCCATCCTTTGTTGATGATTTGGTATTGAGCGGACAGTTTATCCTATCCGCCGTCCAGCAACACGGCCTGTACGCTACGTGGAAATACGTAGCCAAGCTATGCACCCGCACTGATTACAACAACGTCATCAATTTTCGCAAAGGAAACCTAGCTTTATTATAAGAAATGAACTAACCTGTAGGATCACTCCTACTTCTGTTCAATATGGACCGCAGCTATCCCTACAGCCGCCGCCTGCTCTCACGTGCCCGTCTGCGCAAGCGCATCGCCGCCGTGGCCGGCGCCGGCCTGGTGGCCGCAACTGCCGTGTTGATGTTGACATGGAAACCAGATCCGGTCGCCGCCGCCGTGCCCGCGCCCTTCCTGCCGGCGCAGGCCCTGAACGGCCCTTCCGGCGCCGCTGAGCCGCTCCAGCGTGGCCTGCGCCGCATCTACCCGTATTCGGTGGTCCCGGGCGGTGTCTCGGGCCAGTCGGAACTGCAGCGCATCATCCGCACCGACAGCGTAGTCGCCGCCCACTATGCGACCTTTGATTCCAGCAAAGCGCGCGCCGTAGTGGTCGACAAGCCGCGCGCGGTGCACGTGTCCTACCGCAAGGGCGACAAGGTGTACTGGACCGCCCACAAGGTCATGCTGGCCCCGGGCGAAACCCTGCTCAGCGACGGCCGCAACGAGATGCGGGCGCGCTGCGCCAACCGCATTTCCGACCTGCCCCAGTACCCGGTGGAAGCGCACCGGCCCGCCATGGAAGAACTCGACCAGGCGATCGAACTCGCCGAGGGGGAAGAATACGCGCTGGGACCAGACGGATTGCCGGTGGCGATGGCTGCCGACGGCAGCATCCCGCGCCATACCGGGATGCGCTTCGCGGCCCGCGGCGCCAGCGCTGCCGGCAGCAGCGGCAGCGCCGCCACGCCCGCCAACAGCGCGCTCGCCGGAACCCTGGCGTCGAGCGCAAGCGGCATCGGGCCAGTCACGACCCTGGGCTTGTCGGGCACCTCGAGCAGCATGGGCAGCCGCCCACGCCCCACCAGCCGGCCGGTCACCGCCCCCGAGCCCGAGCCCGAGCCC
>NZ_DKJX01000107.1:0-60586 GCF_002454935.1 Massilia sp. UBA6681 | reverse complement strand
ATGCCCGCGATGCCCGCGATCCCGGCCCCGCCGGCGCCGCCGCTGCCGCCGCCCCTGCCCGAGGTGCCGGAAGCCGCCCACGCCGCCTGCGCCGGCAAGGCCGTGGGCACCCGCATCAAGCACGTGCTGCGGCCAGGCGAGACCATGACCGGCGTGTGCATCAGGGAAAATGGCAAGAACATATTCGACCTGCGGGAATATCGGCTCCACGATCGATAGCAATCGAATGGCGGACAGCGGGTCTAGATCATTTACCGTTCTTCCAGATTGATGCAGAACTAACCGTGGCTAATTCTGCTACTGAATTCCTGCTTCGCTGGGGCCGGTTTCGCCTCGCGCTTACGTGCGAGGCCAGCGCCTTCCCCTCGGCAGGCAGTAGCGGTGAAACTCACCGCCATGTTCTTCAGATTAATAGCCGCGTTCACGTCTCGATCATGTGATGTCCCACAAATCGAACAGCTCCACTTCCGAGTGAACAAGTCAAGCGTTTCCAGCCTATATCCGCAACAGGAGCACAATTTGCCGCTCGGAAACCAACGATCCGCCAGCACCAAATGACCACCACGCCAAGCCGCCTTGTACTCAAGCTGACGGCGCAACTCACGAAAACCCATATCGGCGATGGCGCGCGCCAAACGCCCATTGGCTAACATGCCCTTGACGTACAGGTCTTCGATGCCGATCGTGTAGAAACGGCGTGTGATACTTGTGCTGAGTTGATGCAAGCTGTTACGACGAACATTCGCGATCTTGGCGTACAGTCTGGCCAGTTTCAGCCTTGCCTTGGTCCTGTTGCGCGAACCTATTACCTTGCGAGCCAAAGCGCGTGACAGGCGGCGCAAGCGCTTAAGCAATGTATTCATCGCTTTAGGGCCAAGGAACTTCTCGCCTGTCGACAATGTCGCCAGTGTCTTGATGCCCAGGTCCACTCCCACCGCATCTTGGCTTTCGGAAGGTGGCAACGGTGGACTCTCGGCCTCGACGGTAATGCTGACGTACCACTGGTCTGCAACGCGTGAGATCGAGGCCGACATTATCCGGCCTGTAAAACGCAAGGCTTCGCGCATCCGCACCCATCCCAGCTTCGGGATGCGAATACGTCGCTGCTCAACACTGAACTGGTCATTACTTAGACTAAACCGATCGTCTTGACCTTTCTTCCGAAATACCGGGTACTCGGCACGCTTAGCGAAGAAATTTTCGAATGCACGTCCTAGCTGCATAATGGCTATCTGAGGTGCATTTTTCGTCACCTCGAGCATCCAAGGAAAGGTGTTGCGCTTGATTGCATTGAGCTTGCGCCGCAAGGCCGCCTCGGAAGGCTTAGGTAGTGACGGGTCAAGCTTGCATGCTTCGTACTGTTTTGTCCATTCGGCCAGCGCCCAGTTGTACGCAAATCGCGCAGTCCCGGCCGCACGTGCCAAGTACGAAGCCTGCACATTATTTGGTACGAGCCGGATGAGGTGCGCTGCAAACACGATGCGTCTCCCTAGCGTTTCTGCCACCGCTCGGCCTTGATTAGCGCGAGTCTGCGTTTGGAATAACGCTACGGTAGTAAACTAGTCGAGTAACCAGAAACCTTGATAGTACCAACGAGGGGAAAGTTCCTTCATGTTGAGTCAGACCGTGTAGAGTTGAGCAAGTTTTATTTTTGTTTAAGCTATGAGCACTCCCGACGTTCCCGCCAAGCCGACCCCGTCCGAACTGGAAATGCTGCGCCTGCTGTGGCAGCTCGGCCCCGCCACTGCCCGCCAGGTGCACGAGGCTGCGCTCGCAACGCGGCCCGACATGGCCTATGCCAACGTGCTGCGGCTGCTGCAGATGATGCACGCCAAGGGCCTCCTCACCCGCGACGAGAGCGCGCGCGCCCACGTGTACGCGCCGGCCCAGCCGCAGGACCGGCACCAGGCCGGCCTGATCAAGGACCTGATCCACAAGGCCTTCTCCGGCTCGGGCAAGGAGCTGGTGCTGGCCGCGCTGCGCGGCCACGTCAGCAAGAAGGAACGCGAGGAAATCCAGCAGATCCTGAACGGCGAGACCAGGCGCAAGGAATGAGCACGCCGTCGCCGCGTCCGGTCCCGCCGGTGCAGCCCGAACTCGAGGACTGCTGCCGCAGCGGCTGCGTGCCCTGTGTCTTCGACCTCTACGAGGAAGCATTGGCACGCTACGAGCGGGAACTTGCCGCATGGGAAGCTGCCAGGCAATCGCCCTCGCCGCCGGCCTCCTGAACCGCGCACGGCAGCGCACGCTTGAAAATCAAGGACTTAGCATTTTGATTACAATGAACCCATCGGTGTTGTGCATGGAGACGGTATGTTCGACATGGATCTTCCTTGGTGGGAATTCATCATACGCGGGCTTGCCGTGTACATCTTTCTGCTAATCATGGTGCGCCTGTCCGGGCGCCGCACGGTCGGCCAGTTCACCCCCTTCGACCTGCTGGTCATCATGCTGCTGTCCGAAGCCGTGTCCAACTCGTTGAATGCGGGCGACCAATCGCTGGTCGGCGGCCTGATCGCGGCAGCTACGCTGGTCGCGATCAACTCCCTGGTCGCCCTGTTCAGCTCGCGCAGCCCGCGCTTTGAAAAATTGGTCGACGGTAGCGCCGTCCTGATCGGACGCGACGGGGTGTTCTTCGACAAGGTGGTGCGCAATTGCCGCCTGTCCGAATCCGACATCGAGGAAGCCCTGCGCGAGCACGACTGCCCGCGGCCGGAAATGAAATGCGCCTTCCTGGAAGCCGACGGCGAAATCACCATCCTGCGCAATCCCCACTGAACCAGGACCGCTGCCCTTTCTTTTGCGCTTCTGCCGGAGGTACTTTTATCCCCCGTACGGTGTGGACGGTGCGGAATTGATGCGCTACTTTTTTCAGCAGTACACCCAGCCGGGTGTGCTGTTTGGATTCTTTCCTAATCAGGAGGACTGCCATGAAAAAAGTACTGAGCGCGCTTGCGCTCGCCGCGTCAACGCTGGCGCTCGCACCGGCGGCCCAGGCTGCCGACATCTACCGTGCCGTGTCCAGCGGCCCGGCCGAGTCGCCGCCCAACGGGTCGCCTGGTTCGAGCGTCGCGACCATTGAAATCGACGGGACGACTTTGCGAGCCGAAGTGCCGTTCCAGGACCTGCTGGCGGGCACGACCGCCGCCCACATCCACTGCTGCACGACGGAAGCCTTCACCGGTGTCGCCCCGGTGGCGATTCCGCTGGCCGATTTCCCCTTGATGGTGACGGCCGGCTCATACAGCGCCACCCTCGATCTGGGAGACCCGGCGGTGTTTGACCCAGCCTTCCTCGAGTCCTTCGGCGGCACCGCGTCCGGGGCCGGCTCGGCGCTGCTCGATGCGATGAACGCCAACCAGGCCTACCTCAACATCCACACGACCCGCTATCCGAACGGCGAAATCCGCGGCTTCGTGGTGGCGGCGCCGATTCCGGAACCGGCGACCTGGGGAATGCTGGGGATCGGCCTGGCCGGGCTGGCGCTGATGGCGCGCCGCCGGACGAGTTCGGTCAGCCAAGCGCCGCACCCTCGCGCGTAGCCAGCAACTGGCTCCAGGCCGGTATCGCCGCCTGCCAGAAGGCGTGCAGCGATGCCGGCCGCATCAAAGGCAAGCCGAGGAAACGCGCGGCTGCCAGGAGTGCCTCCACCGCCGCGGCTTCGTCGCCCGGCGCCACGGCCAGCGCGCCGGTCTGCTTCGACAGCTTTTCGCCGTTCTCGTTGCGCACCACGGGCACGTGCAGGTAGCGCGGGGTCGGCACCCCGAGCACGCGCTGCAGGAAGATCTGGCGCGGCGTGGAGTCGAGCAGGTCGGCGCCGCGCACGACGTCGGTCACGCCCTGCTCGGCATCGTCCACCACCACCGCCAGCTGGTAGGCCCAGAAACCGTCGGCGCGCTTCAGGACGAAGTCGCCCGATTCCCCGCTGAGCCGCTGCGTGACCTCGCCGGCGAAACGGTCCGTGAAGCTGACGACGTCGTAGCCCGGTTCCGGCACGCGCAGGCGCAGGCTGCGCATGCTGCGTCCCTCCGCCAGCCCATAGCGGCAGGTGCCGGGATAGATCGCGGCGCCGTCCGGCGCGAAGCCGAGGCGCGAATCGGCGATCTCGCGCCGGTTGCAGCCGCAGGGGTAGGTGTGCAGGACGATGCGCTCGGCGGCGGCCTGGTACAGGTGCTTGCGGCGGCTCTGCCAGACGACTTCGCCGTCGGCGTGCATGCCCAGCAGCTCCAGCAAGGCCAGGATGCCCTCGGCCGCGCCCGGCACGCAGCGGCCCTCGTCGATGTCCTCGATGCGCACCAGCCAGGTGCCGTGGTGGGCACGGGCGTCGAGGTAGCTGGCCAGGGCCGCGACCAGCGAACCGGCGTGCAGCGGGCCGGTGGGCGATGGGGCGAAACGGCCGATGTAGGGTGGATTCAGTAGCGACATCCGCAGATGATAACCGCACGGGGATGGCCGTGCGGCCTCCCCTTACTTGGCGGCCTGCTTTCCCTCTTTCTCGTGCTCGGCGATCAGCGCCGTCACCTGTCCCGCCACCTCGTTCGGCACCGCCATCGACAGCTGGTAATGCACGATCTCGAAGCCCTTGGCCGTCTTGCGGATCACGCCACTGGCCATGCACGGGCCCATGTTCGGGGTGTCGAGCAGCTCGTCGAACCAGATCAGCGACTTGTCGCCCGAGGCATACACATTGCGGCGCGTGGCCTTGAAACTCCAGGCCGACTTGCGCTCGAAATACTGCTTGGCCCAGGTCTTGAAGGCGTCGCGCTTCCACAGCTCGGTGCGGTCGGTGCCGATGTAGACGCCGTCCGGGGCGATCTTGTCGAAATAGGCCATGCGCGCATTAGCGGCGTCGTCATGCCATGCGTCGACGAAGGCATTGACCTGCTTGGTGAGCTGGGCGTCGGTCTCGGCACGGGCGATGCCGATCAGGCCCAGGAACAGGAAGGCGGCGGCGAGGAATCGTTTCATGGTCTCTTTCGTTGGCAGTGAACGCGCCAACGATAATCCAAAGATGCGCATTTGCCAACGTTTCCAGGCAGCGTCACTGCCGGAAGCTCCTCTTTAACGCGATCTTAACGCCCGCAACGCTACGCTGAGCCCGCTCTACTCCACTAGAATAAGCGCATGCGCATCCTCATCGTCGAAGACCACCCCGACATCCTCGCCAACCTGTACGGTTTCCTGGAGCCGAAGGGCCACCAGCTCGATTCCGCCCGCAACGGCTACGGCGGGCTGGCGCTCGCCTCCGAGAACGATTACGACGTGATCGTCCTCGACGTCATGCTGCCCGGCCTGAACGGGCTGGAGCTGTGCCAGAAGCTGCGCACGGAGCTCGGCAAGGCCACGCCGGTGCTGATGCTGACCGCGCGCGACAGCCTGCCCGACAAGGTGGCCGGCTTCGACAGCGGCGCCGACGACTACCTGGTCAAGCCTTTCTCGCTGGTGGAGCTCGAAGTGCGCCTGAAAGCCCTGGTGCGCCGCTCGTGCGCCGCCCATGCGGTGCACGCGACCATGCGCTTCGGCGAGCTGAGCTTCGATCCCGACACGCAGGAAGCCGCGCGCGCCGGCGTGCCGGTGCAACTGACCCGCACCGGCTACACGCTGCTGCGCTGCCTGCTCGCCGGCGCGCCGCGCATCGTCACCCGCGAGACCCTGGAGCAGGCCGTGTGGGGCGAGGACCGGCCCGACAGCGACGCCCTGCGCACCCACATCCATGCGCTGCGCCAGGCGATCGACAAGCCCTTCGCCACGCCGATGCTGCAGACGGTGGCCGGCGTCGGCTACAAGCTGGTGCAGGGCGATTCCCAGGCCGCTGCGCAGCGCGATGCGCCCCGCTGATTCCCTGAAACGGCGCATCGTCGTCGCCTTCGTCCTGTTCGGCCTCGGCGCCTCATGCTTCTTCGCGGTCATCGCCGCGATCGCGGTGGAGGGCATCGAAGTGCAACTGGTCGACAAGCGCCTGGAAGCGGCCGTGGCCTGGGCCGCCCCGCGCCAGGCGGCCGGCCTGGACGTCGACATGCCTGCCGGGCTGCGCTTTCACCGTAACGAGGAAATTCCGCCCCCCTTGCGCGGACTGTCCGACGGCGTGCACATCATCGACGTCGGCGCCACTCGCCTGCATGTGCTGGCCGGACAGGACGCGCGCGGCAGCTGGGTGCTGGCCGACCATGAAAGCGACTATGACAAGATCGAGCTGGTGGTGTACTCGATGTTCGCCGCGGTACTCGTCGTCTTCGTGCTGCTGGCTTCGCTCCTCGGCGGCTTTTTCGGCGCCCGCGTGGTCGCACCGATCCACGCGCTGGCGCAGTCGGTGCGGCGCGGCGGGGCGCCTCCGGAACTCACCGCACGCAAGGACGAACTGGGCGTGCTGGCGCGCGCGCTGGAGGCCCACACCGCCGAACTGCGCGCCTTCCTCGACCGCGAACGCTACTTCACCGGCGACGTCAGCCACGAACTGCGCAGTCCGCTCACTGTGATCATGGGCGCAGCCGAGATCCTGATGCAGGAAGCCGCGCCCGCCGTGCGCGCCCCGGCCGAGCGCATCTACCGCGCCGCGCGCGAGGCGGCCGAATCGGTCACCGTGCTCCTGCTGCTGGCGCGCGCGCCCGAGCTCGGCACGCTGGCGCCGGTCGACGTGCACGCCGTGGCCGAGGACGAAGTCGAGAAGTACCGCGTGCTGGTGGCCGGCAAGCCGGTTGCGCTGCGCTTCCTCGACGGCCCGCTACTTGCCGTGCGCGCCCCGCGCGAACTGGTCGCGGCCGCCATCGGCAACCTGGTGCGCAACGCCTGCCAGTACACCGACCGGGGCGAGGTGCTGGTGCGCCTGCTGCCGGGCCGGGTGGTGGTCGAGGACACCGGTCCCGGTCTGCCGCCCGCCGTGGTGGCCACCCTCGGCAGCGGCGGCGCGCCCTCGAGCGGATCGGGCGGCACCGGGCTGGGGCTGGCGCTGGCCCGGCGCATCTGCGATTTTCTCGGCGCCGGCTTCGCCTACGAAGCACGCCAGGAGGGCGGCAGCCGCTTCACGATCAGCTTCCCTACCGCCTGAGCCCGGAGGTTCACGCAGCCTTAACGCCCGCTTGAGCGGCGATTCACGCCGCGCCTCGTATCCTGCAAGCATGACGTGGCCATCCCGGCCGCGCGGTTCGAATGCAATACGAAGTGCACAACACACCTCCCCGGCGCATCAGCGCCAACCTGCTCGTCTTCGGCGTCGCCCTGCTTCTTGCCAGCGCCGCCAACATCAATTTCTGGTCGAATTTCATCCACGCCGTCGGCGGCTTCTCGCTGGCGCGGCTGCCGCTGCTGGCCGGCAGCTTCGCGATCGTGGTGCTGCTGTTCTACGCCCTCCTGACCCCGTTCAGCTTCCGCTACGTCGCCAAGCCGGCGCTGGTCGCCTGCATCCTCACTGCGTCGGCCTCGGCCTGGTTCATCAACGAGTACGGGGTCGTGATCGACAAGTCCATCATCCAGAGCCTGTTCGAGACCGACCCGCGCGAAGCCGGCGAGCTGATGAGCTGGCGCCTGGCGGCCTTCGTCCTGCTGACCGGCGGACTGCCGGCGCTGCTGGTGGCGCGGGCGCAGCTGGCCTTTCCACGCGGCCTGCGCGGCATCGGCCGCCGCCTCGGTCTCGGCGCGGCGGCGCTCGCCGCGGCCGCGCTGCTGCTGGTCCTGCTGTTCAAGACCCTGGCGCCGGTGGTGCGCGAGCACCGCGAGCTGCGCTACCTGCTCACGCCCACCAACGTGGTGCAGGCGGCGGGCGGCTACCTGCGCAACCGCTGGAGCAAGCAGATGCCGCTGCAGCCGATCGGCCGCGACGCGGCCAAGGGCAGCCGCTGGGCCGGCCAGGCGCGCCGCACGGTCACCGTGATCGTGGTCGGCGAGACCGCCCGCGCAGCCAGTTTCTCGCTCAACGGCTATGCACGCCAGACCAATCCGCGGCTGGCGCGCGAAGAGGGCCTGATCAACTTTGCACGGGTCGAGTCCTGCGGCACCGCGACCGCGGTGTCGGTGCCCTGCGTGTTCTCGGCGCTGCCGCGCGAGCGCTATGACGACAGCGTCGCCAGGCACCAGGAGGGCCTGCTCGACGTGCTGTCGCATGCGGGTTTCCGCGTGCTCTGGCGCGACAACAATTCCGGCTGCAAGGGCGTGTGCGAGCGCGTCGAATTCGTCGACGTGGCAACGCCGGCGCCCGGCAAGCCCTACTGCGCCGGCGGCGAATGCTACGACGAAGGCCTGCTCGCGGGCTTGCCGGAACTGATCCGCCAGAGCGGCAAGGACCTGGTCATCGTCCTGCACCAGAAGGGCAGCCACGGGCCGGAGTATGCCAGGCGTTATCCGGCCGGCTTCGGCCGCTTCGGGCCGGTGTGCCAGACCAGCGAGTTCGAAAGCTGCACCCGCGATTCCATCGTCGCCGCCTACGACAACACCATCCTCTACACCGACAGCTTCCTGGCCCAGACCATCGACCTGCTGCGCCAGGCCGCGCTCGAGGCCGACGTCGACACGGCGATGCTGTATTTTTCCGACCATGGCGAGTCGCTCGGCGAAGGCAATATGTACCTGCACGGCGCTCCCTGGCTGTTCGCGCCGAAGGAACAGACCCATGTGCCGATGATGCTGTGGATGTCGGAAGGCTTCAGCCAGCGCTTCCGGATCGACCGCGCCTGCCTGCAGGCGCGCCGCGACCAGCCGCTCTCGCACGACAACGTGTTCCACTCGGTGCTCGGCATGCTGAATGTCGAAACCGCCGTCCTGAATCCGAAACTCGACCTGTTCCATGCCTGCATCCGCAATTGAGGGAGCGGCGGAGCAGCACGCGGGAGTCTTGCTGGAAATGCGCAGCTGCCGGCGGCTTGCCGCCGCGCTGGTGCTAATGGCGCCGCTGCTCGCCGCACTGGGGCAATGGACCGACGTCGACCTGATCCTGGCGGACTGGCTGTACAGCCGCGCCACCGCCAGCTTCCCATGGCGCGACGCATGGCTCACCGCGACCTTCGGCCACGAGATACTCAAGGCGGGACTGGCGCTGCTGGCGGCATGCTTCGTGGCGCTGGCGATCATCGATGCGTTCAGGCCGCAGGCGCCGCTGGACCGGCCCCTGGCGCGGCTGCGGCTGCGCGTGATCGCCTGCTCCGCCGTGCTGGTGCCGCTCGCGACCAGCCTGCTCAAGCAGGCCAGCAGCGCGCACTGTCCCTGGGACCTGGCGCGCTACGGCGGCAACGAGCCCTATGTCCGCCTGTTCGAGGCGCTGCCGGTAGGGATCCTGCCCGGCCATTGCATGCCGGCCGGCCACGCGTCGAGCGCGCTGTGGCTGGTATCGCTGGTGGTGTGGTGGCTGCCGGGGCCGCGCCGCGGGGCATGGCGCGCCGCCTGCCTGGCGCTGGCGCCGGGCTTGGTGCTGGGCTGGATGCAGCAGATGCGTGGCGCCCACTTCCTCACCCACACCCTGTGGTCGGCCTGGATCGCCTGCGCCATCGTGCTGGCCCTGGTGATGCTGCTGCAGCCTAGCGGTGGTACTGTCCGTCGCGCTCCGGCTGGTACTCGATGCCGCGCACGCTGAGCTCGAACATGGCGCCGTCGGGACGCTCCCAGCTGATGGAATCGCCGACCTTCAGGCCCAGCAGGGCGGTGCCGACCGGGGTCAGGATCGACAGCTGATCGGGATTGCCGGCCATGTCTTTCGGATAGGTCAGCGTCATGGTCACTTCTTCCTCGGCGCCGTCGAAGGAAAAACGCACGCGCGAGTTCATGGTGACGACGTCGGGCGGCATTTCCCAGGGCTCGGCGAGCGCGGCCCGGCCCAGTTCATCGAGCAGCGCGTCGCGCGCGGCGAGTTGGGCGGCCGGAACGGCGTCCAGCATGCGGTCGAGGCGGTCCATGTCCAGCCATGAGACGAGGATGGTCGGTTTCATTGTGTACTCCTGTGCTTGCCCGCGGCATGGCGGGCGAATATCGATGTGATGTGAGGTGCCGGCCACGAAAAATGGCGGGCTGGGCGGATCGGGGCGGCTCGGGAGGACGGAGAAGCGCGTGCAGGGGTCCTCACCGAGCCCGGACGAGCCAGGCGAGGTTGCGGGACGACTGCTGCACCGCTCGGGAGACGGCGGCGCAGTCACGCTCGACGGACGCGGCAAAGCCCCTGCCCTGCTGGCAGGCGCTATTGCGCGGCGATGTAAAGCGTGGTGGGTTCATGGGCAATAAGAATTGTACAGGGGCCAGTATAGCCCTTGTGGGGGATTCGTCAACGCCATGCATGAAACCCACCGTGCCAGATCATATCGACAAGGGCATCTTGGTGATCAGCTTGTCGAGCGTGATCGGATACTCGCGCACCCGCACCCCGGTGGCGTTATACACGGCATTGGCCACGGCCGCCGCCACGCCGCAGATACCCAGCTCGGCGATGCCCTTGGCCTTCATGGGCGTCGACATCGAGTCGACCTCGTCCAGGAAGATCACCTCCTGGTGCGGGATGTCGGCTTGCACCGGCACCTCGTAGCCCGCCAGGTCGTGGTTGACGAAGTAGCCGAGCCGCTTGTCCACGGCCAGTTCCTCCATCAGCGCCGCCCCCGCGCCCATCGTCATCGCGCCGATCACCTGGCTGCGCGCCGTCTTCGGGTTGAGGATGCGCCCGGCCGCGCACACCGCCAGCATGCGGCGGATGCGCACTTCGCAGGTCACCGCGTCGACACCCACCTCGACGAAGTGCGCGCCGAAGGTGGACAGCTGGTAGCGCTTGTCGATGTCGCCATACTCGATCAAGTCCTCGCCGACCAGCTCGCGCCCGGCCACCGCCTCGGACAGCGGCAGGCTGCGCTCGCCCATGCGCACCAGGCCGTCGGCGAAGATGGCGCGCTCCGGCTCGAAGCCGGCCTGGCGCGCCACCGCCTCGCGCAGCTTGAGGCAGGCGGCGTACACGCCCGCCGTCGAATTGTGCCCGCCCCACTGCCCGCCCGAGCCGCAGGATGCCGGCAGGCTGGAGTCGCCCAGGCGCACCCGCACCCGTTCCAGCGGCACGCCCATCATCTCGCTGGCCGTCTGCGCGATGATGGTGTAGCTGCCGGTGCCGATGTCGGTCATGTCGGTTTCCACCGTCAGCATGCCGCGCCGGTCCAGGCGCACCCGCGCCGCCGACTTGGTCAGCAGGCTGTCGCGGAAGGCGCCGGCCACGCCCATGCCCACCAGCCAGCGGCCTTCGCGCAGCGTGCCGGGTTTCGTCGCCCTGCGCTCCCAGCCGACGCGCTCGGCACCCAGCTGCAGGCACTGGACGAACTGGCGCTTGGAGAACGGCGGATTCGCAATGTGCTTTTCCTTCTCCGGCTTCTTCGACTGCGGGTCCGCAGACGCGGGCTTTTCCGGATTGTCCGGCACCACCTGGGTGTCGTTCAGGATGCGGAACTGCACCGGGTCCATGCCCAGCTTTTCCGCCATCTCGTCCATCGCGATCTCGAGCGCCGCCATGCCCGGCGCCTCGCCCGGCGCGCGCATCGCGTTCGCTTCCGGCAGGTCCATCGCGGCCACCCGGTTGGAGGTCATGCGGTGCTCGCCCGCGTACAGCGAGCGGGTTTGCGTGGCCGCGTTCTCCGGCGAGCCGTCCTTGAGGTTGCCGGACCAGCTTTCGTGGCCGATGGCGGTGATCTTCCCTTCGCGGGTCGCGCCGATGCGGATGCGCTGCACGGTCGCCGAGCGGTGCGTGGTGTTGTTCGGGATGAGCGCGCGCTGCAAGGGCACGCGCACCGGCCGGCGCGCGGCCTTGGCGCCCAGCGCCGCCAGCACCACGTCGGCGCGCAGGAACAATTTGGAGCCGAAGCCGCCGCCGATGTAGGGCGACAGCACGCGCACCTTGTCCTTCGGGATGCCGAGGGTCTTGGCCAGGTCGCCCTTGGCCCAGGCGATCATCTGGTTCGAGGTCCACACGGTGAGCTGGTCGCCGTCCCAGGCGGCCACGCTGGCGTGCGGCTCCATCATCATGTGCGATTCGTGCGCGGTGTGGTACTCGGCGTCGAGCTTCACCGGGCTGGAGGCAAAAGCGCCCGTGAAGTTGCCGATCCTGGTCTCGGCGGCTTCCGACTTCGGCGCGATGGCCTTGTTCTGCACCGCCCGCAGGTCGAAGTCGCCCTTGTCGCGCTCGTACTTGATGCGCACCAGCGAAGCGGCGTCGCGCGCCTGCTCGAAGGTCTCGGCCACCACCAGCGCCACGGCCTGGTGGTAGTGCTCGACGCGCGGTCCGCCCAGCAGCATGGCGGTGTTGAAGTTGCCCTTGGTGAGCTTGCCGGCGTTCTGGGCGGTGACGATGGCGATCACGCCCGGCGCGGTCTTGGCCGCCGACAGGTCCATCGAGACGATCCGTCCGGTGGGAATGGCCGAGCCGATCACGTAGCCGTGCGCCTGGTTGGGCACCACGTCGTGGCGGTCGAGCGCGTAGGGCGCGGTGCCGGTGGTCTTGAGCGGGCCGTCGATGCGGTCGATCGGCTGGCCCACCACCTTGAGCTGGTCGATCGGGTTGCTGGTGGCTGGTTCGTTGAATTTCATGGCTGTCCCTTTTGCTTAGGCTTTGGCATCCGCGATCGCGGCGGCCAGGGTGCGTTCGACCAGCGGCACCTTGAATGCGTTGTCCTGGGTCGTGCGCGCCCCGGCAAGCACGCCGCCCGCCACCGCCTGCGCTCCTTGCGGGAACGCGGCTTCGGCCGCTTCCACGCGCCAGGGCTTGTGGGCGACGCCGCCCAGCGCCACCCGGCCGCTGCCGTCGCGCTGCAGGATGGTGGCCACCGAGACGATCGCGAAGGCATAGGACGCGCGGTCGCGCACCTTGCGATAGCTCTGCACCCCGCCGACCGGCGGCGGCAGCGTTACCGCCGTGATCAGTTCACCGGGCTTCAGGTTGTGGTCGACGTGAGGGGTGTTGCCCGGCAGGCGGTGGAAGTCGGCGATCGGGATCACGCGCGTGGCGCCGCTCGGGTCGATGGTCTCGACCTGGGCGTCCAGCACGCGCATGGCCACCGCCATGTCGCTCGGGTGGGTCGCGATGCAGGCATCGCTCTGGCCGACGATCGCATGCAGGCGGGTGAAGCCGCCGATGGCGCTGCAGCCGCTACCGGGTTTGCGCTTGTTGCAGGGGACGTTGGTGTCGTAGAAATAGGGGCAGCGGGTGCGCTGCAGCAGGTTGCCGGCGGTGGTGGCCTGGTTGCGCAGCTGGCCCGAAGCCCCCGCCACCAGCGCGCGGGTGAGCACGCCGTAGTCGCGGCGCACCCGCAGGTCGGCCGCCAGGTCCGAATTGCGCACCAGCGCACCGATGCGCAGGCCGCCATTCGGCGCCGGCTCGATGCGGTCGAGCGCCAGGTCGTTGACGTCGATGAGGTGGGCCGGCGTCTCGATCTGGAGCTTCATCAGGTCCAGCAGGTTGGTGCCGCCGGCAACGAAGCGCGCATTCGGGATGCGCGCCGCGGCGGCCGCGGCTTCCTGCGGGGTCTTGGCCCGTTCGTAGGTAAAGGCTTTCATCGCTTGGCCCCCGCCACTTCGGCAATCGCTTCCTGGATGTTCGAATAGGCGCCACAGCGGCAGATATTGCCGCTCATGCGCTCGCGGAACTCCATCTCGCTCGGCTGCGGGCTTGCGTTCAGGTCGGCCGTGACGTGGCTCGGCGCGCCGGCCCGGATCTCTTCCAGCATGCCGACGGCGGAGCAGATCTGGCCCGGGGTGCAGAAGCCGCACTGGTAGCCATCGTGCTTGATGAAGGCGCGCTGCAGCGGATGCAGGTTGGTCGGGGTGCCGAGGCCTTCGATGGTGGTGATCTCGTGGCCTTCCTGCATCACGGCCAGGGTCAGGCAGGAGGTCGTGCGGCGGCCGTCCACCAGCACCGTGCAGGCGCCGCACTGGCCCTGGTCGCAGCCCTTCTTGCTGCCGGTGAGGTGCAGGCGGTCGCGCAGGGCGTCCAGCAGCGTGGTGCGCGGATCGACCATCAACTGGTGCTCGATGCCGTTGACCTTCAGCCGCACGCTCACGGTCGTGGGCGTGGTGGAGGCAGGCGGCTGGGCGGCGGCGGGTGCGGCCTGGGCGGGCGCCGCGAGCTGGGAGGCTACCGCGACGCCGCCGACGGCGGCGGTCGACGCCTTGAGCAGCTGGCGCCGGTTGGGATCGAAGTCGGGCATCGTACTTCCTTTCTTGAGGAGGGCTGGCTGGACGGGCAATTTGATGAAAATGCGCATGCAAGAACATAGCGCTTTTTTAATTTTTGAGGCGTGCAGTTCGTTCAGGTGTGCAGCCCTGGCATTGTAGGGGCGTGGGAGGGCCGCACTGCATCTGAAAAATGCAAGGGCTTATGAATGGAATTCATGAATCCGGGGCACTTATCAGTACGTCCGGTAATAAGACCTCAGGAAGCGCGCCGCGCGGCTGCTGCTTTCTTCGCCTTAGGCAGCGGCATCAGGGCCGCGGTCTCCTCGATCAGGCGGCGCAGCGCCTCGGGATCGTCGAGCAGTTCGTCGGCGATCGGATAGTCCTTGGCGCCCGGGTACGGCGCCCCCTGCGGCAGGTCCGGCGCCAGCACCGTCACCGCCTGCGACGGCTTGATGAACAGGCTGTTGTCGCAGGCGAAGGCGACCACCTTGCCGTCCAGGTACAGGGCGTATTCGCCGAACATCTTCTTGTGCGTCAGCCGGCTGCCCAGCCCCGCGACCTCGGTAACGTAGTCGACGAAACTGCGTTCAGTGCCCATGTGCGCTCCTCTTGATTATCCGTCTCACATAATAATCCAGGCGTTCATGCATGCTTAAGAATCTGACAAGGCGTTCGGGTAAAGTCGGCGGCTCATCCACTCCGCGAAACGACCGATGAACGCCTGGCTCCTGCGCCTCCTCGTGCCTCTTGCTGCCTGCCCTCTACTGCTCGCCCATGCGGATGCGCTGCCGGTGCCCGGGCCCGCGCACGCCGATCCCCTCGGCGCGTCCGGAACGCAGCCGGCACCGCCGCCGAGCGCACGTCCGAGCGACGAGGCGATCAAGGCAGCGGTGCGCGCCGTCCTGGATGAGATGCCGCCCGACTCCATGCGGGCCGGCGGTACGGTATTGAGCGGCGGGGCCTACCAGGCATTCGCACGCAAGTTCTCCGAAGCGGAGAAGCCGCACTGCCTGGGCCCGAACGCGACCAGACACCAGCCGTCCGGCTTCAGCACCAAGAACTGGAACTTCGGCTTCGGTGGCCTGGCTGCCCTGCCCTTCTGGGGCGCCGCCATCCTGCGCGGCAAGTGCAACTGGACCCGCTGAGCCTGGCGAACTTACTTGACCGAGAAGCGCACGCTGACGGTCTTCTTGTCCGCGAAGCTCACGGACGCCACGGCCTTGCTGCCCTTTTCGAGTAGGGCCTGGCCCTTCACCACCAGCGTGTTGTCGCCGCCCGATGCCAGCGGCAGCTCGGTCTTCTGCGTGCCCGTCAAGACGGTCATGGTGCCGCTCGCGCCCGCGGTCGGCTTGTCCTTGCCATGGTCGTCGACGTAGATGGTGGTAGCGCCATCCCTGGCGACCAGCTCGAAGGACAGGTCGCCCGCGGTCTGCACGATGCCGCCGTGCTTCGGCTTGGCGCCGTGTGCGAGGGCCTGGCCGGACAGGACGAGGCCGGCCACGCATGCTGCTACTGCAAAGATCTTCTTCATGTTCCTGCTCCAGAAAAGCATGTGGCGGCTCGGGATGGGCGCCGCCACCGGGCCCGTGAATCAATAGCTATCGCCGCCCTTCTCCGCCAGCAGGCGCTCCAGGGGACGCCGTCCGAGCTTCCAGAAGATGAGCGGCGTCAGCAGCGTATCGAGCAAGGTGGAGCTGATCAGGCCACCGAAGATCACCACCGCCACCGGATGCAGGATCTCCTTGCCCGGCGCATCCGCCGCCAGCAGCAGCGGGGTGAGCGCGAAGGCGGCCACCAGCGCCGTCATCAGGACCGGCGTCAGGCGCTCGATCGAGCCGCGCACGATCATCGGCCATCCAAAGGACTCGCCCTCGAACTTGCACAGGTTGATGTAGTGGCTGATCTTGAGGATGCCGTTGCGCGTGGCGATGCCGGCCAGCGTGATGAAGCCGACCATCGAGGCCACCGACAGCGACACGCCCGCGATCCACATCGCGATCACGCTGCCGACCAGGGCGAACGGGATGTTCCCCATGATGATGAGCGCCAGTCTTGATGAGCGGTAGCGCGAATACAGCACCAGGAAGATCATGAGCAGCGAGCCGAGCGCCAGGGCCGCGATCAGGCGCTGCGACTGCTCCTGCGCCTGGAACTGCCCTTCCACGCTGACGAAGTAGCCGCCCGGCAGCCGGGTTCTATCCACCGCCTGGCGCACGTCCTCGATGATGTGCGACATGTTGGAGCCGTCCGTGTTCGCATACACGACGATGCGGCGGCGCCCGTTCTCGCGTCCGATCTGGTTGGGGCCATCGCCCTCTTCCACCGTGGCCACGCTCGACAGCGGAATCGGGCCCGCCGGTGTGCCGAGCATGATGCGCCCCAGGTCCTGCGGCGAGCGGTCGGCGTCGGCCAGGCGCAGCACCAGGTCGTAGCGGCGCGCGCCGTCGATCACCTGGGTGACGCGCGTGCCTTCCGACAGCGACTGCAGCGCCTGCAGCACCTCGCCCGCGGCCAGGCCGTGCTGGGCCGCCTTGCGGTAGTCGATGCGCAGCTTCACCTGCGGGATCAGGACCTGGCGCTCGACCGACAGGTCGACCAGGCCCGGAATGCCGGCCACGCGCCCGCGCAAGTCTTCGGCCAGGCCGCGCAGGGTGTCGATGTCGTCGCCGTAGATCTTCACCGCGATCTGCGCGCGCACGCCGGACAGCAGGTGATCCAGGCGGTGCGAGATCGGCTGGCCGATCGCCATCGAGGCCGGGATGCCTGCGAGCTGGTTGCGGATGCTCGCCATGACCTCCTCGCGGCTGCGCTTCGAAGGCTTCAGGTCGATCTCGATCTCGGACGAGTGCACGCCCTCGGCATGCTCGTCCAGTTCGGCACGGCCGGTGCGGCGCCCGACCTTGGCGACTTCCGGCACCTGCGCGATCAGGGTCTCGGCCAGGGTCCCCATGCGGTTCGCCTCCGCCAGCGAGGTGCCCGGCGTGAAGCTCATGCCCATCACCAGCGAGCCTTCGTTGAAGGCCGGCAGGAAGGCACGCGGGAAGAAAGGCACCGAGGCGACCGCCACCAGCACCAGCACCGCTGCAGCACCCAGCACGGGGCGGGTGCGCGGCAGCGACCAGTGGAGCAGCGCCGTATCCCAGGCCTTCAGGCGGCGCACGATCGGGCTGTCGCCGCGATGCAGGCGCTTCATCTTCGGCAGCAGGTAATAGGACAGCACCGGCGTGACCGTCATCGACACCAGCATCGAGGCCAGGATCGAGACGATGTAGGCGATGCCGAGCGGCGCGAACAGGCGTCCCTCGATGCCCGGCAGCGCGAATAGCGGAATCGACACCAGCACCACGATCACGGTCGCGTAGACGATCCCGGAACGCACTTCCACCGAGGCGTGCCAGATCGTCTCCAGCACGGAGTGCCCCGTCTTGTCGCGCTCCTTCAGGCGGCGCAGGATGTTCTCGACGTCGACCACCGCATCGTCCACCAGCTCGCCGATCGCGATCGCCAGGCCGCCCAGGGTCATCACGTTGATCGACTGGCCCAGCAGGTGGAAGACCAGCGCCGTCACCGCCAGCGACAGCGGGATCGCCACCAGCGAGATCAGGGTAGTGCGCGCGCTCAGCAGGAAGGCGAACAGCACGATCGCCACCAGGATGGCGCCGTCGCGCAAGGCTTCCACCACGTTGCCGACGCCGGCCTCGATGAAGTTCGCCTGGCGGAACAGCACCACGGGCTGCGAGATCCCGGCCGGCAGGCCCTGCTTGAGCTCCGCCAGCGCGCCCTCGATGTCGCGGGTCAGGCGCACCGTGTCCCCAATCGGCTGCTTCTGCACGCTGACGATCACCGCCGGCTTGCCGTTCATGCCGGCGTCGCCGCGCTTGAAGGCCGGCGCGTAGGCGACGCTGGCGACCTGCTCGAGCAGCACCGGCGTGCCGTTGCGGTAGGCCACCGCCAGGCCCTTGACGTCTTCCAGGCGGGTGGTGCGCCCGAGGTTGCGGATCAGGTACTCGCGGTTGTTCAGGTCGATGAAGCCGCCGCTGGTGTTGGCGGCGAAGCCGCGCAGCGCATCCGTTACCTGCGCGAGCGAGACCCCGAACTGCGCCATGCGCGCAGTGTCGGGCTGCACGCGCAGCTGGCGTACTTCGCCGCCGATCGGGATCACCTGCGACACGCCCGGAATCGACAGCAGGCGCGGACGCAGCACGAAGTCGGCATACTCGCGCGCCTTCATGGGATCGGTCCGGGCCACGTCGATGGGCAGCGCGATCAGCATGATCTCGCCCATGATCGACGACACCGGCCCCATCATCGGCGAGATATCGCCGGGCAGCCCTTCCTTCACCAGGCCCAGGCGCTCCGCTACCTGCTGGCGGTTGCGGTAGACGTCGGTGCCCCAATCGAATTCGGCATAGACGATGGACAGGCCGACGCCCGACACCGAGCGCACCCGGGTCACGCCCGACATGCCGTTGAGCGAGGTCTCGATCGGGAAGGACACCAGCTGCTCGACTTCCTCGGGCGCCATGCCGCCGGCCTCGGTCAGCACGGTGACGACCGGCTTGTTCAGGTCGGGGAACACGTCCACCGGAGTGCGCGAGGCCGTGTAGGCCCCGTAGACCATCAGCAGCAGCGCCGCCGCCAGCACGAACAGGCGGTTGCGCAGGCTGAAACGTACGATAGCGTTGAACATAGGCCGCCTACCGGATCTGGTTGATCAGGGAGGTGCCCTTGACCACGACCCGGTTGTCGGGGCTCAGCCCGCGGGTCACGATCACGGTGCCGGCATCGAGCGGCGTCGCCTCCACCGGCAGCGCGATGAAGCGCTGGGCCCCGGACTTGATCCACACCACGGTCTCGTTGGCCTGGTTGCGCGCCAGCGCCGACGCGGGCAGGGCGACGCCCTTCACAGTCGTGTTCAGCCTGGCCAGTACCGTCACCGGTTGTCCCACCGCCAGGTCGAGGGCCTTACCCTGCGCCCGGAAGTTCAGCGGCACCGCGCCTTCGCGCAGGCTGCGCCCTCCTCCCAGCAGCGTCAGCTGGACATCGGCCACGTCGAGCAGGCTGGCGCTGCCGATCCTGCCCGCCAGCGCGGCGTCCGTCGCCAGGGCTTCGACCAGCATCTGCTGCGGATCGACGATCTCGAACAGCACCTCGCGCATGTCCACCATCTGGCCGTTCAGCACCGCGGCGCTGGCGATGATGCCGCTGCTCGGTGCGACGAGGTTTTCCACGCCGCCGATCGACCTGGCCACCGCGCGCTCGCGGCCGGCGTTGGCCGCCAGTTCGGCGCGGGCCGCCTCGACTTCCTTGGCCGGCACCACGCCGTCCAGCGATTCCAGGCGCTTGAGCCGCTGTTCCAACAGCGTGCGGTTGGCGCGCAGGCCGGCCAGTTCGGCCGCCTGGTTGCCGCGCTCGATGGCGTCGCCGATCGGGCGCAGGCGCGCCAGCACCTGCCCTTTCACGACGCGCTGTCCAGGCACCGGCAGGCCCTTCGGCCCCGGCGCGATCTGTCCCGCGAACGGCGCCTGCACCCGGCCGCCCGCGTTCGGGTCGATGGCGGCGCGGCCGTTGAGCTGGACGGTGCGCGCGTGCTCGCCTTCCCTCACCATCAGGGTGCGCACGCCCATGCGGCGCTGCGCCAGCTTGGGCACGTTGACGCTGCCGTCCGGCAGGCGCGCCAGGCCGCTCGGCGTGCCGCCTGCCTTCTCGTCGAGATGTTCGCCATTGGGGCCGTGCGCGCCCGGCGAGGCCAGCAGGGAAGTCGTGAAGAGGCCGGCGAGCAGGCCGATAGCAATGCGATGTTTCATGTTCAGGCTCCCTGGCGTTGGCGCATGCGGCGCACGACGAATGCGGTGGCGAGGAGGACGACGGCGGCGACAGCCGCCAGCAGCCACGGGCTCCACGCCCAGTGTTCGTGATCGTGGTCGAGTTCATCAAGCGCTTGCGTCACCTGGAGGGTCCCTTCCAGCAGGTCGCTCTCCTCCCCCGCGACCAGGGTGAACAGCAGCGGATGGGCGCCCGGTTTGGAGATCGCGGCGAGCAAGGCCGGATCGTCGACCGCGTAGTCGCCCATGTCGGCGTGGAAGCTGGCTTTCGCCTTGAGGTTCTTGTACTGGACTTCCAGCACGCCGTTCAGGACCGGCTCGTTGGTATCAAAGCGGTCGATCATGATCGACAGTTCGCCTTTCGTAAGCTGGCCTACCAGCTCGAAGGCTTCGGTAAAGGTCTCGACGCGCGGCAGCACGGCGCCCGCGGCGGCCGTCGGGGCGTCGAGGTGTTCGCCGTTCGGTCCGTGCGCGCCGGGCCCGGCCAGTGCCGGCGACATGGCCAGCATGGCGGCGAAGAACAGGGTCAGGATTTTCATGGAAGGATTCCTAATGCTTGATTGAGTTGCGCATGGGCGTGCCCGACTGCGACTTGTTGCTGGGCCACGGCGACGTCGGCTTCATGGGTCAGTGCGCGCGAGCGCAGCAGGTCCGCCAGGCCGCGCTCGCCCTGGCGAAAGGCGTTCTCGAACAGCGCGGTGTGTTCGTGCAGGGCCTTGGCGCGTGCGACGGCATCGTTCAGGGCCGTGCCGGCATTCGCCAGGCGTGCGCGGGCGATGGCGAGCTCGGCCGCGCTGGCGGCTTGCGCCTCGGCCGCTTCGGCGGCCGCGGTGGCGATCGCGGTCTGGGCCTGGGCCTCGACGCTGCGGTTCCGCGCGGCGCTCCCAAACGGAATCTGCAGCGCCACGCCGAGGCTGCGTGTCGGTTCGCGCAAGCCGCGTTCGTCTTCGCGACGCACCGACAGGGCGATGGTGGGCGGCGCGGAACGGTTCGCTTCAGCCAGGCGCAGGGCCGCGCGTGCGCGCTGCTCGGACGCCTGGGCAGCAAGCAGGCGGGTATTGGCAGGCGCCTCCGCTTCGCGCAGGGGCTCCGGCTCCAGCGCCGGCAGTTCCGGCAACCCGGTCAGGACCTGGAAGCGCGCCAGCGCCTCGGCGGCGGCGGTGCGGGCCTTGCCGACCTCGATGCGTGCAGCCAGCACTTCCTGGTCAGCCAGCAGTCCATCGCTGCGCGCCAGGTCACCGGCTTTCACGCGCCGCCCTACCTCGTCGGCGAGTCCTTTGAGGTGGTGCAGGTGGTCCTGTTTTTCGTCCAGCGTGACCTGGGCGGAAGCCGCTTCCCACATCCGGTCGCGCACCAGCCCGGCCACGGCCAGGCGGGTTGCAAGCAGGTGGGCGTTTGCCTCGATCGTCGTGCGCGCGGCCAGCGTTTCGCGGGCCGACTTCTGGCCAGGGAGCCAGAACGAGGACGAGACCGACATCTCGGATTCGCGCTGGGCGCGTTCCGATCCGCTCTCGTCGCGTCGCTGGGACAGGCCGAGCGTGGGCGCCGTGGCGAGCCAGGAAGCGGCGCCCGCGCGTGCCGCGGCGGCTTCAAGCTGGCGTGCTTCGATCGTGCGCGCGTCGGGCACGCGCTGCCAGGCGCTGTCGACGGCGTGTTTGAGTGTGACTGGCGGTGCCGCAAGCGCCCAGCATGGCAGGGCGAGTGCGGTACCGACAAGGTAAAGGGACAGGCGGCGGGTGCACATGTGTTCTCCATCGGTGAGTATCGAAATCGACCGAAGGGAAGCGCACGGGCGCGAGGAGCTCGCGCCAAGGGTTCTGTCAGGCGTGCGTCATTCCCCCGGCGGCGTGGCCGGGGGCGTGGCGGGGTGGTTTTCGTGGCCCATCCAGGAAGGGTTCCGGCAGCGACTGGGCAGCGGGAACGACCACGCTGGACAGCAGCTGCTCGGGCGGCACGATGAGCGCGGGAAGGAGCAGGTCGGCTGGTTGCGCGCAGGAGTGGTGGTCCTGCGCATGGGCGAGCGACTTTTCGGAGGCGTCATAGTGCACCGAGCCGTCGTCTTCGTGGTGGTGATGGAGGATGTTCTCGTCGTGCGCCACCGCGTGCGCGAGCGCGCCGGCGCCGTAGGCCTGCGGCAAGCCGCCCTGCATGGCGAAACCATACAGGGGAAGGCTGAGCAGCAAAAGGATGGTAATGAACCGGCGCAAGAGGTCACCTCGGGAATGCGCCGATTATAGCAGCGTGCCGGCCGGCCGGATCGTGCCGGCCGCAAACGCCGATCAGAACGCCCCGCGCACGCCCACGGTGATGTTCCGTCCCGCCAGCGGCGCCACATCCTTCAGGACCGAGGTCGAGATGCGGATGTCCTCGTCGAGCAGGTTCTTGCCGATGATGAACCAGGTCAGGTCCGCATTGCGCAAACGCTGGGTGTACGACAGGTTGGCGTCCAGCTGGGTGTAGGCCGGAGTCGGCGTCGTCTCGAAAGAGGCCAGGCGCTCCTGCTTGAGCGCGCGCAGCACCGACACGCCGCCGCGCAGCGCACCCTTGCGGTAGCCTGCCTCAAGACCGATGCGCTTGGCCGGCTGCAGCGGCAGGCTGCCCGCATCGTCCAGCGAACCGCGCGACAGGTCGCCGAAGGCGCGCAGCGACAGGCCTTGCGTATGCGGGTGCCGGTTGTAGCTGATCTCGGCTTCCATGCCGCGGATCGTGGCGTCGGCCTGGCGGAAGATGCGCTCGCGCAGCTCGTCGCCCGGGTTGCCCTCGTCGTCCAGCAGGGTGTCGTTGACCTCGCCGTAGATGAAGTCGCGCACGCGGTTCTCGAACAGGTTCGCCTGCCAGCGTACCAGGCCGATGACCTTGCGCAGCGAGATCTCCAGGTTGCGCGAGGTCTCCTTCTTGAAATTCGGGTTGCCGATGTCGTAGGTCAGGGTCGATTCGTGCGGGCCGCCCGAATACAGCTCGTCGGTGCCCGGCGCACGCTGCGCCACCGAGGCGGTCACGCCGACCGTGTAGTCCCGTGCCAGGGGCCAGATCGCGCCCGCCGAATAGGACAGCAGGTCAAAGCTGCGGCGCGGCGCGGCTCCTTCCGGCTCGCGTTTCACCGATTCGACCCGCACGCCGGCGTTGACGCGCGTCTTGCCGAACTGGCGCTGCTCGACCAGGAAGGCGGCGTGGGTATCGGACACCGTTACCGGCACCGTCGCCGACTCGCCGCTGTCGGCGCTCAAGCCGGAAAAACGGGTGTGCTCGGTCTGGATGCCGAAGCTGCCTTCCCAGCCCTTGAGCGGCTTGTGGGTCAGCTCCAGGCGTGTTTCCGTCGAACGGTTCGAGAAGATGGTCTCCGGACCGCCCTCGCTATTCAACTCCACGTGGCCGTAGTCGGAATAGCCGGCCTTGAAGCGCAGCTTCTCGAAGCCCGCCATGGGCGCGTTCAACTGGCCGTCGAGGTCGTAGCGGGTCTGGTCGAGGTCGATCCTGGCGCCCTCGCCGCCCGGGATGCCGTAATGTTTCTTGAGCGAGCTGACCGAGGCGCCGAAGTAGCCGCGCTCTCCGACATACGAGGCGCCTGCGCCCAGGGTGTGCTGACGCAGGGCAGAATTGGGCAGCGTGTCGCCCTCCGGCGCATCCGGGATGTGATAGTCGCCGGCGTCGCGTCCGCTGCCGTCGACGTGCAGCGCGACCTTGCCGCTCGCCGCGTCGCCGGAGAAGGACACGGCGCGGCCGTGGTCGACGCTTCTGTAGCGGCTTTCCAGCACGCCGCTCGGCTTCTCGTGCAGCTCGATCGGGATGCGTTCGTTGACGACGTTGACCAGGCCGCCGATCGCGCCCGAGCCGTACAGCAGCGCCGCCGGGCCGCGCAGGATCTCGATCTGGCGCGCGGTGGCCGCTTCGCCGGTGACGGCGTGATCGTTCGACAGGCCGGACAAGTCGGACACCGACATGCCGTTTTCCAGCACCTTGACGCGGTTGCCTTCCAGGCCGCGGATGATCGGGCGCGAGGCGCCGGCGCCGAAGGCCGAGGCCGACACGCCCAGTTCATTGCTCAGGGTGTCGCCGAGCGAGCTTCCCAGCTTGCTGCGCAGTTCGTCGCCGGCCAGCACCTTGGCCGGCGTGAGGATCTGGTCGCCTTCGGCGGCATTGAAGGGGCTGGCGGTCACGACGACGGTCGCGACGGGCTCGCCGGTGGTCTGGGCAAACGAGAATGGTGCGAGTGCGGCCAATACCGCGCTCGCCAGGATGGTACGCTGGACGTGCATGATGAATTCCTCACAACGAAAACGGACGGACACGCCTGCGCGAAACGGGCGGCGCAGGCGCATCGAGCGGTTCAGGACATCAGGCGACGGGAGGAGCGCGGGAAGAGAAGTAAGGCGTAAACGGCGCACGCCAGGAATCGAAGGCGGTCCACAGGGCGAGTACCCGGCCGGCGGGCAGGATGGCGATCGTGCAGGCCGGGGTATCCAGCGCGGGAGCGACCGTGGCGGCGTCGAAGGCGATGCAGGAATGCGGGACGGTGTTCTGGTGCGAGGCCGCGGAACCGTTGACGGCGGTATCGAGCGCGACGGACGCATACTGCGTGGCATGCGCGATCCGGTGCGCCAGCCCCTGCCAGTGCGCAAACACCATCGCCAGCGTCAGCAGGAATGCGACGAGGTAGCGGGTGGAGCGGATGCGTGGAAGGCTGGCGACCATCTGTCTGTACGAAGAGCCGAAGTGGAACGTGGCGCTGAAGGACGGCATTATAACTGGATGGCGGGCCGGCTGACAGCGTGGGCGGCGACCGGCCTGCGCATTGCGTGCTAGGTTCTCGTGCGTAAACACGTTCAGCGAGGAGATCACATGGCACGGCATCCCGGCATCTTCCCCACTTTCTTCCTGTCCGGCTTCGAATGCTCGAATTTCCTCTGGAAGGATGGCGTACGGCGCAACCTGGTCGCCGAGACCGGCCATGACCGGCATGCCGCCGAGGATTACCGCATCCTGTCCAGCCTCGGCATCGCCGTCGCGCGCGAAGGCATTCCCTGGCCGCTGGTGGACCGGGGCGGCGCCTACGATTTTTCCATGATCGATCCCTACATCGAGGCGATGAACGCCTCGAAGATCACGCCGATCTGGGACCTGTGCCACTACGGCTATCCGGACGACCTCGATCCGTTCTCAAGCGCCTTCACCGAGCGCTTCGCCCGCTATTGCCGCGCTTGCGCCGAATACGTGATGCCGAAGCTGCGCGGTCCGCATTTCTTCACGCCCATCAACGAAATCACCTTCTTTTCCTTTTGCGCCGGCGAATGGGGGTGGGCCGCGCCCTACCGCTGCAGCCGCGAGGACCGGGCGCGCCTGTTGGAGGCGCTGTGCCGCGCGGCGATTGCCGGCGTCAAGGCGATCCGCGACGTCAATCCGCAGGCGCGCATGGTGCACATCGACCCGCTGGTGCGGGTGGTGGCGCCGCGCGACCGCCCCGACCAGGAGGAAGCGGCGCGCTACGAAACCCATGTCGACAGCTTCCTGGCCTGGGACATCATCTGCGGGCGCGAGCATCCGGAGTTCGGCGGCTCGCCCGAGATCCTCGATATCGTCGGCACCAACGTGTATTCCTTCGGCCAGATGGAATACCGCGAGAGCGGCCCGCACGCCCCTCTTGAACCCGGCGACGAGCGCATCGCGCCGCTGTGCGACATGCTCGACACCGTCTGGCAGCGCTACCGCAGGCCGATGATCATCGGCGAGACCAGCGGCCTGGGACACGGGCGCCCGGACTGGCTGCGCGACGTGATGGGAGAATCGCTGGCCGCGGTGCGGCGCGGCATGGACCTGCAGGGCGTCTGCCTGTTCCCGGCGGTGGACATGCCGGACTGGCATACCGGCGAGTGGGTCGGCAACGGCATCTGCGACGTGCTCGACGGGTGCGGCGACTTGAAGCGGGTGCCGAACCAGGCCTATGTCGAGGAACTGCGACGCTGGCAGAAGGAGCTGAACCGGGTGACCAGCCTGGACGAGGATCCGTTCAGCGACCCGGTGGAGCTGCAGGATGTGGTCGATGCGGCGCAGCGGCTCAACGTGCAGCCGGACAAGGACTGGGCTTGAAGTTCGTTCACCTGGGGGTCAGGTCTGACATTCGGACACAAACTCAACAGTAAAGGTCGAACAAGCCGAAGTTGGAAGCGCGGTGGAAGCGTGGATTACAGCAGAGGTCGTGTCTGAATGTCAGACCTGACCCCGATGTTGCTACTTCAACTGCGCCAGTTGCTGCCTGGCGACATTCGCCGCGGGCGAGCCTGCATGGGCCGCGATCACCCGCTGCAGCGATTGCCTGGCGTTCTTCTTGTCGTTCAACTGGGAGAAGCTGGCGGCGATGTTGAGCATCGCTTCCGGCGCGTTGGCACTGTCGGCATGGCGCGCCACCATGTCCAGATGCGCCGCGATGGCCTTCCTGTAGTCGCCCACGGAAAAATAGGCATTGCCTAGCCAGAAGCGGGCATCGGCAGCATGGTCGGAATCCGGGAAGCGGCGCAGAAAAGCTTGCAGGCCGGCGGCGGCCTCCTTGTAATCCCCCGCCTTGAGGGCGTTCATCACCGTCTCGTAGGATTGCTTTTCTGCCGACAGCGCGTCGGCTGCTTCCTGGCGCGATTCGAACTTCCTGACACGCGCGTCGAGATCGGCGTACAGGTCTTTCTGGCTTTTCCGGGCGTTGGCGATCTCGTTGGTCAGCAGCTCGATCTGCCCGCGCAGGTTCGCCAGCTCGCGCATGGTCTGCTCGTGCTGGTTCAGCATGTCCAGGCCAAGCGTCTTGTCGCCCTTGGTATCGATGCGCGCGTGGAGATCGCGCATCTGCGTATCGATGTCGCGCAGCTTGGTGTCGACCTTCGCGCCCAGCGCCACGATGGCCTTGCGGGCTTCGTCGTCGTCGAGCAGTCCGGCCCCGGCATGCAGGGGCAGGCAAGCGAACAAGAGAAGGGCTGCGGCGGCGCGCCGGCGAAGGCTAGCGCCGCCCACGGTAAGGCTCGCATCCGATGCCATCGCCGTCGCGGTCGAGGTGGGGACCATAGCCGGGCTCCCCGATGCGTACCGGCGCGGCGCCTGCCGCCCGCGCTTCCGTGCAGTTTTTAAAAGCACCGCTGCTGCGCATGCCTCCCTGCGAGCCTGTCTTCAGCGGCGCCAGGCCCTGGGCGGAGGCATAGGATGCGGCGATCGGCTGCCTTGCAGGGCTGCGGTGGCAATGGTAGTCACCGGTCTTGCGGTTGACGTGGCAACCGTCTGCATTCAGGCCGCCGCCATGGGCACTGGCCCCAAGGGAGAATACCGAAGCGCCCAGCGCGACCAACAGCCGAAGAATTGGCTTCATCTGCACATTCCACCCTATCCGAATCGCTCGAACATCCCGACCAAGTCTCATGAATACCTGGTGACCCGATTCGATATTAGTGAGTGATGGGGTTTCGCGCAAGAAATAGCCGAGGACGGAATGGCATTAATGCTGATCGGGTAGCCATTCGAGCAAATCGGTCACGCCGATATCGACGCCCGATTGCGACAACAGGGTGCTGGCCTGGCCGCGGTGATGGGTTTGGTGGTTAAAGAAGTGCAGCAGCAGGCTGCCGAAATGCTTCCGGTTGTCGCCGCGTGCGTTCCGGTACGAGAGAGGCTGGGCCAGGTCACGGTCCGACACCTCTGCCGCGAAGGCCGTGATGATCGCATCGAGCCGCACGCGGTGCTGGTGCAGCACAGGCAGGTCGTCGCTGTAGCGGTAGGCCAGGCCGGTGGGCGCGGGCATGTCGGCCATCGCTTGCAAGGAAGCGAAGGCCGAGGGATGCCCCATGAAGCGGCGCAGCCAGATGGTGTCTCCAGCAACGATGTGATTCAGGGTGCCCATGATCGAGCCGAAGAAGGCGCCCCGGTCGGCAAGCAGCACGTCCTTCGGCAAGCTCGCAGCGGCGGCATACAGCCTGCCGTTCATGACCGCGTTATAGGACGCCAATAAGACGATATCGTCGCGGGTCGGCATGCCTGTCTGTCTCCTGCTTGTTCGGTTTCGGAGCGGCGATCATACGGATAGCAGGCCGTCGATACAAGTGAGCGCATGGCCGCCGACGCGGATCGCCTTGTCCGAGATCGCGAGCCGGAGCACGCCGGCGCGTCCGACCATTTCACCCTGGGTGGCCAGCAGTTCGCTTCCGAAGGTTCCGAGCTGCCCCGTGTGGCGCAGGTAGGCCGCCACGGCGCCGGTGCCGCTGCCGCACACCGGATCCTCGTTGACGCCATGGGCCGGGGCAAAAGCGCGCACTTCGATGCCCGCCGGACTGCCCGGATCGTGGGCACCGAAGATGACCACGCCAGTGTGCCGCTCCTTGATGTCCTGCGCCTTCATGCGTTGCAGGTCCGGTTCGCAGGCCAGCACCGCGCGCGCGCCCGTCAGCTGGGCAATCACCCAGCGCGCACCGACGTCGACCAGGTAGGGTACGACGTTCACTTCCAGGTCTGCGCCGAGGATGGATTCCAGCTGGGCGGCCTGGGCGGCATCCAGCGCCGTCAGGCTCGGCGTGGGCAGCTCGAACGAGATCCAGGGCGCGCCCTGCCCTTCCTGCTCGACCGTCAAGCTCACCAGTCCGGCGGCGCATTGCTGCACCAGGATGCCGTTCTTTGCCTGGACGGTGCCCGCTTCCATCAATGCATGCGCGGTGCCGATCGTCGGATGGCCTGCGAACGGCAGCTCGCCGCCGGGCGTGAAGATGCGGACTTGGTAGTCGGCGCCCTGCTGCGTCGGCGGCAGCACAAAGGTGGTTTCGGACAGGTTGGTCCAGTGGGCGATCTGCTGCATCTGGCCGGTCGACAGGCTGGCGGCGTCCTGCACGACGGCGACCGGGTTGCCCTTGAACGGGACAGTGGTGAAGACGTCGACGGTCTTGATCGGTAGGCGTGTCATGCTGGCTCCCCTGACTGATGATGAAGCGTGCGAATGAGTGTACCGTAAGGGCTTGAGTGAGCCGGGCAGCCAGGTGCAGGTCTAGCTCGCTAAACCAGTTATCGTGATCGCGTCCGGTCGGCTGGGTGGTTGACGCCATCATTGGTCGGGATGTCCCGAAGATCGAAAGGATTCACTCCCTCGAGGCAGCCAACGTTGTACCCGTATTGTTCGGGGTTGGAGCGCCGCTGGTGGTGCGTGTAGATGCCGCAGATGGAGCAAAAATAGTGCTTCGCCGTCATCGTGTTGAATTGGTATAGCTTCAGCACCTCGTGGCCCTTCACGATGCGGATGCCGGATAGTGGAACCGATGCGACGATAGCGCCCTTTCGACGGCAGATCGAGCAGTCACAGCGACGCGGGTTTTCGATACCGTTGGGGAGGCTGAGCTCGAGTTCTACTGCACCACAGTGGCAGTTCGCCCGATGCCTTGGCTGGATGACTGTTAGCCCGACTTGCTTGATCATGCCGCCCCCTATCTTTTACAAGTGCTTATCCCAGTACCATTCGGATCAAGGCCGAGATCTCGTCCGGTGTCGTCATGAACCACTCTGCACCGGGAGCATCCGTCTTCCGTTTTCCTCGCAGAATCAGGACGCTATGCAGAGCGCGCTCCAGGCTGATTGGATCATGATGCTCGTACGTCCCCAGAATCGTTGGCTGCTCAGGCATCGCGGTTACCTGCGCTTTGATCCGGGCAAGCGGATCGATCCCACGCCCAATCTTGATCGGAAACGAACTATTAGCGGATTGGTACGCAGGAAAGGTATACCAATAAACAGCAGGTTTTCCCTCATCCCCGGCAAGATCGGCTTCATCCAAATCGGTGTCGTCCAACTCGTCCGGACCAGCTGATAGGCCGACCAGGACGAAACCATCGCTCATGGCGGCTGAGAACACGTCCGGGTATTCCTTCACTAACGTGCCCAAGCGAATACGCATTTCCTTCCGGGCTTTTTGTTCAGACTGATACAGCTGAACCAGATGCTGTTTCAGATCCGAATGCGCCTCCCACAGCAGGTCGATAAGCTCTCGGTAGGTAACCGGCTCCCCTCGTTGCTGAAGGACGGCGATCGTCTTCAATCGCAGGCTCATTTCTGCACTCGCTTTTGAACCTCGCCATGGAGCCATTCGGTGAAGGCACGCAGCGTTGCGTCTTGCTGCCCTGCAGACTCAAAACCGCAATATTCCCTGTCCCGGCCGCTCGTTGAGGCAAGCCGCTCAACCGGGAGACCGAGTATAAGTATTTGACGTTCGACAGCTGCTTGAAGATCTTTTGGTACAACGTAGAACATGGACCCGATCAACTTGCCGACCCGATCGGTGGAAAATGCGCTTCGGAACGCATCTCGCTCATCCCTTACCGCTATCCATTTATTCGTTTTCTCAAGCTGCCAGCCCAGTCGTTCGAGTGCGCTCTCGATTGTCATCCCGTACTCCTCATCCAAGTGTCTTTTTACTTCTTTGTCAATCATATCGCATCCAGCTACGGGTTAGCAGGCAGAGGATTCATTCGCAAGGCACAAAAAGAAAAGCGGACCGAAGTCCGCTTTCCTGTTGAGTCGCTTACGAATTAACGCTTGTCGATCCCCGGCACATCACGCACCGGCGAACCCACGAACAGCTGACGCGGACGACCGATCTTCTGCTCCGGATCGGCGATCATTTCGTTCCACTGAGCGATCCAGCCGATGGTACGGGCCATCGCGAAGATACCGGTGAACAGCGAGACCGGGATGCCCAGGGCCGACTGCACGATGCCCGAGTAGAAGTCGACGTTCGGGTACAGCTTGCGCGAGACAAAGTATTCGTCGTTCAGCGCAATCTTTTCCAGTTCCATCGCCAGCTTGAACAGCGGGTCGTCCTGCAGGCCCAGCTCGTTCAGCACTTCGTGGCAGGTTTCGCGCATCAGCTTGGCGCGCGGGTCGAAGTTCTTGTAGACGCGGTGACCGAAGCCCATCAGCTTCACGCCCGAGTTCTTGTCCTTGACCTTCTCGATGAAGGCCGGGATGTTCTCGACCGAGCCGATTTCCTTCAGCATGGTCAGTGCGGCTTCGTTGGCGCCGCCGTGCGCCGGGCCCCACAGGCAGGCGATACCGGCAGCGATACAGGCGAACGGGTTGGCGCCCGACGAACCGGCCAGGCGGACGGTCGAGGTCGATGCGTTCTGCTCGTGGTCGGCGTGCAGGATCAGGATGCGGTCCAGGGCGCGCACCAGCACGTCGTTGACCTTGTACTCTTCGCACGGGTTGGCGAACATCATGTGCATGAAGTTCGCGCTGTACGACAGGTCGTTGCGCGGGTACATGAACGGCTGGCCGACCGAGTACTTGTATGCCATCGCGACCAGGGTCGGCAGCTTGGCGATCAGGCGGATCGCCGAGATCTCGCGCTGCTTCGGATCGTTGATGTCGAGCGAGTCGTGGTAGAACGAGGCCAGCGCGCCGACGGTGCCGACCAGGACCGACATCGGGTGCGCGTCGCGGCGGAAGCCGCGGAAGAAGAAGTTCATCTGCTCGTGAATCATCGTGTGACGGGTCACGGTGTCGTCGAACTTGGCCTTCTGTTCGGCGTTCGGCAGTTCGCCGTTCAGCAGCAGGTAGCAGGTTTCCAGGAAGTCGCAGTTGACGGCCAGCTGCTCGATCGGGTAACCGCGGTACAGCAGTTCGCCCTTGTCACCGTCGATGTAGGTGATGCTCGAGTTGCACGAGGCAGTCGACATGAAGCCAGGGTCGTAGGTGAACTTGCCGGTCTGGCCGTACAGCTTGCGGATGTCGATGACGTCCGGGCCGATGGTGCCTTTGTAGATCGGCATGTCGACCGACGGGCTGCCGTCGGAGAACGACAGGGTGGCTTTGGTATCAGAGATATTCATGGCACTTCCTTCTTGTGGGAGTGGATCTAAAAACAAATACGAATTCTGGCTGTAGGTCTCGAACTACGCCTGCCGCAGGCGCGCCAGCAAGGCGCGCACGTGCGGCTGGTCGACCTCGCCTTCAGGCTCGGAACGGCCCAGCAGCAGGTCCATCAGCGGGTTGTCCGCCAGGTCCAGCAAGCGGGTCAGCGCATCGACGTCCTCGTCGCTCAATTCTTCTTCATGCGCATCGAGGAAGCGCGTGAGGATCAAATCGTTCTCGAGCAGGCCGCGGCGGGAGCGCCAGCGCAGGCGGGCGCGGTTCGCGGGGTCGGATTGATGCGTTTTCACTTGAGTCCGTTGTTGGGTCAACATCATACTCCGCATGCCAGGATAAGGCAGTACGGTACTTTTACTGTATTTGCGGCATCTTTAACTGAACGATGCTGCGAATTATTGCTTGATGCCTGCAATGTACCGCGTGGGCGTTTGTAATTCCGGACATTGCCCGAAATTACCCCGCCCACCCTACAGGTATCGTGGATCTCGTAGGGTGGGCGGCTTGTCCGCCCACGCGGTACGCAGGTATGCGGGTCGAAACGCGCCTTAAATCGCGCGGCGGACCAGCAGTTCCTTGATCTTGCCGATCGCCTTGTTCGGATTCAGGCCCTTCGGGCACACGTCCGTGCAGTTCATGATCGAGTGGCAGCGGAACAGGCGGTACGGGTCTTCCAGGTTGTCCAGGCGCTCGTTGGTGGCTTCGTCGCGCGAGTCGGCGATGAAGCGGTAGGCCTGCAGCAGGCCGGCCGGGCCGACGAACTTGTCCGGGTTCCACCAGAACGACGGGCACGAGGTCGAGCAGCAGGCGCACAGGATGCACTCGTACAGGCCGTCGAGCTCTTCGCGCTCTTCCGGCGACTGCAGGCGCTCTTTCTCCGGCTTGATCGAGTCGTTGATCAGGAAGGGCTTGATCGAGTGGTACTGCTTGAAGAAGTTGGTCATGTCGACGATCAGGTCGCGCACCACCGGCAGGCCCGGCAGAGGACGCAGCACAATCGGCTGGGTCAGCTCGTTCAGGTTGGTGGTGCAGGCCAGGCCGTTCTTGCCGTTGATGTTCATCGCGTCCGAACCGCACACGCCTTCGCGGCAGGAGCGGCGCAGCGCCAGCGAATCATCGACGTCGGACTTGATGCGCTGCAGCGCGTCGAGCAGCATCTTGTCGGTGTCTTTCAGCTCGACGGTGACGTCTTGCATGTAAGGCTTGGCATCCTTGTCAGGATCGTAGCGGTAGATCTTCAGTTGGACGGTGCGTGCCATGTTTTTACCTGTCTTATCGGGCCGCGATCTAAAAACGCGGCCCTTCGAAAAATTAGAAAGTACGGGCCTTCGGCTTGAAGGTGTCGACGGTGAGCGGCTTCTGCACGACCGGTTTGTACTCGAGACGGTTGTTCTGCGAGAACCACAGGGTGTGCTTCATCCAGTTCTCGTCGTCGCGGTTCGGGAAGTCGCTGTGGGCGTGGGCGCCGCGCGATTCCGGACGCGCCGCTGCCGACACGATGGTCGCCTTGGCGGTCTCGATCAGGTTGTCGAGTTCCAGCGCTTCCACGCGGGCGGTGTTGAACACCTTCGACTTGTCCTTGAACGAGACGTGCTTGCGGCGCTCATCCAGCTTCATGATTTCCTTGACGCCCGTCTCCAGCAGTTCCTGGGTACGGAACACGCCGCAGTATTTCTGCATGGTGGCGCGGATGTCGTTGGCGACGCCCTGCACTTTTTCGCCGCCGGTCGAGGTCTCGAGGCGGTTGAGGCGGTCCATGCCGAAGTCGGCGGCGTCCTTCGGCAGCGGCTTGTTGACCTTCTGCTTCAGGTTCGATGCGACCACGTGGTTGCCGGCCGCGCGGCCGAAGACCACCAGGTCGAGCAGCGAGTTGGTGCCGAGGCGGTTGGCGCCGTGGACCGAGACGCAGGCGCATTCGCCGATCGCGTACAGGCCGTTGACGATCTTCTGGCCCCCAAGGCCGTCAGGTGCGACGACCTGGCCGTGGATGTTGGTCGGGATGCCGCCCATCTGGTAGTGGATGGTCGGGACAACCGGGATCGGTTCCTTGGTGGCGTCGACGTTGGCGAACTTGTGGCCGATTTCCAGGATCGACGGCAGGCGCTTCTCGATGGTGTCCTTGCCGATGTGGCGCAGGTCCAGCAGCACGTGATCCTTGTTCGGACCGCAGCCGCGGCCTTCCTTGATCTCCTGGTCCATCGAACGCGAGACGAAGTCGCGCGGCGCCAGGTCCTTCAGGGTCGGCGCATAGCGCTCCATGAAGCGTTCGCCGTTCGAGTTGATCAGGATACCGCCCTCGCCGCGCACGCCCTCGGTGATGAGGACGCCCGCGCCGGACACGCCGGTCGGGTGGAACTGCCAGAACTCCATGTCCTGCAGCGGCAGGCCGGCGCGTGCCGCCATGCCCATGCCGTCGCCGGTGTTGATGAAGGCGTTGGTCGATGCGGCGAAGATGCGGCCTGCGCCGCCGGTGGCGAAGATGGTGGTCTTCGCTTCCAGGATCATCACGTCGCCGGTTTCCATTTCCAGGGCCAGCACGCCGAGCACGTCGCCGTCGGCGTCGCGGATCAGGTCGAGGGCCATCCACTCGACGAAGAAGTGGGTGCGGGCACGGACGTTACGCTGGTACAGGGTGTGCAGCAGCGCGTGGCCGGTACGGTCGGCCGCGGCGCAGGCGCGCTGGACCGGCTTCTCGCCGAAGTTCGCGGTATGGCCGCCGAACGGACGCTGGTAGATGGTGCCGTCCGGGTTGCGGTCGAAAGGCATGCCGAAGTGTTCGAGTTCGTACACGACCTTCGGGGCTTCGCGGCACATGAATTCGATTGCATCCTGGTCGCCCAGGTAATCGCCACCCTTGACGGTGTCGAACATGTGCCAGTACCAGTCGTCTTCGCTCATGTTGCCCAGCGAAGCACCGATGCCGCCCTGGGCAGCCACGGTGTGCGAACGGGTCGGGAACACTTTCGACAGCACCGCGACGTTCAGGCCGGCTTCGGCCAGTTGCAGCGATGCGCGCATGCCGGAACCACCGGCGCCAACGATGACCGCGTCAAAGCGGCGGGTAGGGATTGCAGTTTTGATTGCTGCCACGATTACACACTCCAGAGAATTTGCACGGTCCAGGCGGCGCAGGCGAGCAGCCAGAAGATCGTCGCCAGCATCAGGAACAGACGCAGGCCTGCCGATTTGATGTAGTCCATCCAGATGTCACGGATGCCGACCCAGGCGTGGTAGAACAGGCCCAGGAAGGTCACCAGCGCGAACAGCTTGAACCACTGGCGGGCGAACAGGCCGGCCCAGCCTTCATACGTGAAATTCTGGCCGGTCAGGAAGGAGACCAGCAGGACGACCGTGAACACGGCCATGACGATGGCGGTGACGCGCTGCGCCAGCCAGTCCTTGACGCCGTAGTGGGCGCCGACGACGAGGCGGCGCGGTCCGATATTATTCTTGTTTGCCATGATTAAAACACTCCGAACAGTTTCAGGGCGACCAGCGCGGTCAGCACCAGGCTGATGATCAGCACCCAGCGCGCGGTCTTCTGTGCAGCATCCTTGTCCAGGGCCAGGTGGTTATCCATGAACAGGTGGCGCACGCCGGCGACGAAGTGGTGCAGGTAAGCCCAGGACAGGCCCAGAATGATGATTTTCGCGAACGGATTGCTCACGACGCCACGGAAGTGCTCGAACGAGATCTCCGACATCAGGCTTTCCTGCAGCAGGTACAGCAGGAACGGCAGGAACAGGAACAGACCGGCGCCGCTGACGCGGTGCAGGATCGACACGATGGCCGATGGCGGCATGCGATATTTACCTGTGATATCACCAATGCCAACGTTGCGGAACTCCGGCCGCCCTTTTTTTGCAGCTTCTCTCACGGCTTCGGACATGAAACACCTCCCTCTATGACGACAGTTTTTTAATGAACCCTTCATTCTCGCCGATTTTGTGACGGGGCACCAAGCATCCAGGGGTGGATAACCGGGGCATCCCTGCGGCGAACCGGGCACTGTTCGTCGCGTACGCAAAACCAACTTATTTTAATCGCTAGAAGCGATCGCTGCAGAGGGCCGCTTGGTCCACCACAGTTGGCGCCGATTCTGCGGCGCCCCCACGGTTATCTCTTATGACAACTCGTTCTGGTAATGGTGGCGAGCGGTCGAATAAATTCCGCGCCGCAACTCCACCGGCTTGTCTCCGTAACTGAACGACACCCGGTCCGCGCACAGCAGCGGCGTGCCTTCCGGCACTTTCAGGTGCTCCGCGGCGGCCGCATCCGCCGCCACCGCGCGGATCTTCTCGGTCGCCCGGATCATGCGGGTGCCGAATTCGGACTCGAACAGTCCGTACATCGGCCCCTTGTACTCCATCAGGCGCTCCGCCGTCAGGCCCTTGAACAGCTGGCCCGGCAGCCACAGCTCTTCCAGGATGGTCGGCACCCCGTCGAAGGACTGCACGCGCTTGATGTAGACCACGGCGTCGCCCGACTTCAGCTCGAGCAGGCGCGCGACCTCGGCCGTGGCGCGGATGCGCAGCACGGCGATGAAGCGGCTCTCGGGATGGTGGGGAACGCCCTCGTCGGGCATCAGGCGCAGGAAGCGAAAGTGGGCGCGCTCCTCGGCATGGGTGGCGACGAAGGTGCCCTTGCCCTGGCGGCGCACTACCAGGTTCTCGGCCGCCAGCTCGTCGATGGCCTTGCGCACCGTGCCCTGGCTGACCTTGAAGCGCCCCGCCAGCTCGACTTCGCTCGGCATCAACTCGCCCGGCTTCCACTCGCCCGACTGCAAACTTTGCGTGATCAGGGCCTTGATCTGCTGGTACAGCGGGCGGAACGACGGCGATGCGTCACTGCCTGGCGCATCGCTGCTGTTGGACTGGAGGGGATTCATAGACCACGATTTCACCACAAAACACCCCCCTACGTCCAGTATATGACTCGCAAGACATGTGTCTTATATAAGACATATGATATGAATTGACAGATAGAACAGTCGAGGCATAAACTCGTGGCCGGCCTGGACCTCCGCGCCTGCCTTCGACCATGCGCGCGATATCCTATTGACACGGTGCGCTTTTGGTATCATTGCAGTTTCCCCAAACTCGCACCCTCGGCTCGACCGTTTTCATTCCCTTTTTGGAGATTCATCATGGCTAAAACCCCAATGCGCGTCGCCGTTACCGGCGCGGCCGGCCAGATCGGCTATTCCCTGCTGTTCCGCATCGCCAACGGCGACATGCTGGGCAAGGACCAGCCGGTCATCCTGCAGCTGCTCGAGATCGACAACGAGAAGGCACAGAAGGCGCTCAAGGGCGTCATGATGGAAATCGACGACTGCGCATTCCCGCTGCTGGCCGGCATGACCGCCCACGCCGACCCGATGACCGCCTTCAAGGACGCCGACGTGGCCCTGCTGGTCGGCGCCCGTCCGCGCGGCCCGGGCATGGAGCGCAAGGACCTGCTGGAAGCCAACGCCCAGATCTTCACCGTGCAGGGCAAGGCCCTGGACGCCGTCGCTTCGCGTGACGTGAAAGTGCTGGTGGTCGGCAACCCGGCCAACACCAACGCCTACATCGCCATGAAGTCGGCCCCGAACCTGCCGGCCAAGAACTTCACCGCCATGCTGCGCCTGGACCACAACCGCGCCCTGTCGCAGGTTGCCGCCAAGCTGAACAAGCCGGTCGGCTCGATCGAGAAGATGGTCGTGTGGGGCAATCACTCGCCGACCATGTACGCCGACTACCGCTTCGCCACCATCGACGGCGCTTCGGTCAAGGAAGCGATCAACGACGACGTCTGGAACCGCGACACCTTCCTGCCGACCGTCGGCAAGCGCGGCGCCGCCATCATCGACGCCCGCGGCGCATCGTCGGCTGCTTCGGCCGCCAACGCAGCGATCGACCACGTGCGCGACTGGGTGCTGGGCACCAACGGCAAGTGGACCACCATGGGCATCCCGTCGGACGGCTCGTACGGCATCCCGGAAGGCACCATGTTCGGCTTCCCGGTGACCACCGAAAACGGCGAATACACCATCGTCCAGGGCCTGGACATCGACGCCTTCTCGCAGGAACGCATCAACCTGACGCTGAAAGAGCTCGAAGAAGAGAAAGCCGGCGTCGCTCACCTGCTCGCCTAAGCAAGAAAAACGGCGTGGCCATCCGGCCGCGCCAACCGTGCCATGCCGGCCCGCCGGCATGGCCGAATCGTTTCAAGACATACCATGCATCCTTCCGAGGTTTTATTCCAGGGCAAACGCCAGCCGCTCCTCCTCCCCGCCTGCGATCACTACGCCGGCTCGGAGAAGTTGATGCGCAAATCGATGGCCCTGCAACAAGAGCTTGGGCCGGTCTTCGACATCACCTTCGACTGCGAAGATGGCGCCGTCGCGGGTAGCGAAGCGGCGCACGCCACGCTGGTGGCGAGCCTCGTCAACAGCAGCGACAACCGTTTCAACCGCATCGGCGTGCGCCTGCACGACACCGGCAGCGCGCACTTCGCCAACGACGTCGCCACCATCGTCGGCAGCGCGGCCGAGCGCCTCGCCTACGTGGTGCTGCCCAAGGTCGAAAGCGCCGACGAGGTGATCCGCGCCATCGACCTGATCAACGAACATGCCGTCAAGGCCGGCCGCAACGATCTTCCCGTGCACGTGCTGATCGAGACCCATTGCGCCCTGCGCGAAGCCTACGACATCGCCGCCCTGCCCCAGGTCGAGTGCCTGTCCTTCGGCATCATGGATTTCGTCTCGGCCCACTACGGCGCGGTGCCGGCCAGCGCCATGCGCACGCCCGGCCAGTTCACGCACCCGCTGGTGGTGCGCGCCAAGCTGGAGATGGTGGCGGCCTGCCATGCGCACGGCAAGGTGGCCTCGCACAATGTCACCACCGACATCAAGGACAGCGCGGTGGTCGCCAACGACGCCCAGCGCGCCGGCGCCGAATTCGGTTTCACCCGGATGTGGAGCATCCATCCGGACCAGATCAAGCCGATCCTGAAGGCCTTCACCCCGCGCCTGTCGGAAGTGAACGAAGCCACCAATATCTTGACCGAAGCCATGGCGGCGCAATGGGGGCCGATCGCGCAACACGGCCGCTTGCACGACCGCGCGAGCTACCGATATTATTGGACCGTGTTGCAGCGCGCAAAACTGGCTGGCCTGGCGTTGCCGGAAGCCGCTGCGGCAATCGTCAACCTCACGGATTCCAACTAATGGCCACCCTCCTCTCCCGCATCCTTGCCGCCGGCGCATTCGCGTTCGCGGCCGCCGGCGTCTGCACCAGCGCAGCCGCCGCCCCCGAAAAACACCCGAAGGCCGAAAAGGTCCTGAAGGCCAAGGCGAAGGCCAAGCCAGCGTCGAAGGCCAAGAAAGTGGCTGCCGGCGCCGCAGCAGCCGGCGCTGCCGCCGCCGCCGCCCCGGTCTATGGCGCCGATGTCATCGACGAACCGGACATCACTGACACGGTCGTCACCGACTATGCTTGCGAACTCGGCAACAAGATCACGATCTACACGAACGCGACGGACAATGCGCACATCGCCCTGCGCTGGAAGAAACGCCTGCACCGCCTGAGCCGCGTGGGCACCACCACCGGCGCCCAGCGCTTCGAGAACCCGCACTGGGGCCTGATCTGGATCGGCATCCCGGCCAAGGGCATGCTGCTGGATTCGAAGCTGAACCGCCAGCTGGCCAACGAATGCAAGAACGCCGAGCAGGCGGCGCCGGTGGTCGCGGCGCTGCCTGCCGAAAAGAATGGCTGATCCGCGGCTGAACCCCGTCGGATCACCTGTATAGCAGTACCGGAATAACAACATATCCCCACTGAAGGAGAGATTATGTCTCGCAACACCCTGAACACGCTGAAGGAATTCCCGGTCGGCGCCGGCCAGAACGGCCAGTACTATTCGCTGCCGGCACTGGGCGAAGCCCTCGGTGTGAACCTGTCGCGCCTGCCGGTGTCGATCCGTATCGTCCTCGAGTCCGTCCTGCGTAACTGCGACGGCAAGAAGGTCACCGAAGAGCACATCAAGCAGCTGGCCAACTGGGGCCCGACCGCCGAGCGCACCGAAGAGATCCCCTTCGTCGTGGCCCGCGTCGTGCTGCAGGACTTCACCGGCGTGCCGCTGCTGGCCGACCTGGCCGCCATGCGCAACGTCGCCGCCAAGACCGGCGCCGATCCGAAGAAGATCGAGCCGCTGGTGCCGGTCGACCTGGTGGTCGACCACTCGGTCACCATCGACCACTTCCGTGAGCCGGGCGCGCTGGACTTGAACATGAAGCTGGAATTCCAGCGCAACAACGAGCGCTACCAGTTCATGAAGTGGGGCATGCAGGCCTTCGACACCTTCGGCGTCGTGCCGCCGGGCTTCGGCATCGTCCACCAGGTCAACCTGGAATACCTGGCGCGCGGCGTCATGAAGCAAGGCGACGTGTTCTACCCGGACACCCTGGTGGGCACCGACTCGCACACCACCATGATCAACGGCGTCGGCGTGGTCGGCTGGGGCGTGGGCGGCATCGAAGCCGAGGCAGGCATGCTGGGCCAGCCGGTCTACTTCCTGACCCCGGACGTCATCGGCGTCAACCTGACCGGCAAGCTGCGCGAAGGCTGCACCGCGACCGACCTGGTGCTGACCATCACCGAACTGCTGCGTAAAGAAAAAGTCGTGGGCAAGTTCGTCGAGTTCTTCGGCGCCGGCACCCGCTCGCTGTCGACCACCGACCGCGCCACCATCGCCAACATGGCCCCGGAATACGGCGCGACCATGGGCTTCTTCCCGGTGGACGAAGCGACCGTCGACTACTTCCGCGGCACCGGCCGTACCGAAGAAGAACTGGCCGCATTCGAAGGCTACTTCAAGGCCCAGGGCATGTTCGGCATCCCGCAAGCCGGCGAGATCGACTACACCCGCGTGCTGGAACTCGACCTGTCGACCGTCACCCCGTCGCTGGCCGGCCCGAAGCGCCCGCAAGACCGTATCGAACTGGGTCACGTGAAGAACACCTTCACCGAACTGTTCAGCAAGCCGACCACCCAGAACGGCTTCAACAAGTCGCCGGACGAGCTGCACAAGGTCTACGAGACCACCAACGGCGTGCGCGTGAAGAACGGCGACGTCCTGATCGCCGCGATCACCTCGTGCACCAACACCTCGAACCCGAGCGTGCTGCTGGCTGCCGGCCTGCTGGCCAAGAAGGCGGTCGAGCGCGGCCTGACCGTGGCGCCGCACATCAAGTCCTCGCTGGCTCCTGGCTCGCGCGTGGTCACCGAGTACCTGACCGCCGCCGGCCTGCTGCCTTACCTGGACAAGCTGGGCTTCGGCGTGACCGCCTACGGCTGCACCACCTGTATCGGTAACGCCGGCGACCTGACCCCGGAACTGAACGCCGCGATCGTCGAGAACGACATCGTCGCCTCGGCCGTCCTGTCGGGCAACCGCAACTTCGAAGCACGTATCCACCCGAACATCCGTTCGAACTTCCTGGCCTCGCCGCCGCTGGTCGTCGCCTACGCGATCGCCGGCAACATGACCAAGGACCTGATGAGCGAGCCGCTGGGCAAGGACCAGAACGGCGTCGACGTCTACCTGGGCGACGTGTGGCCGACTTCGCAGGAAGTGGGCGAACTGATGCGCTTCGCGATGAACTCGGACGTCTTCCGCAAGAACTACGCCGACGTGAAGGGCAACCCGGGCGAACTGTGGCAGCGCGTGTCGTCGACCGAAGGCCAGGTCTACAACTGGCCTGAGTCGACCTACATCGCCGAGCCGCCGTTCTTCAGCGACTTCGAGATGACCCCAAAGGCAGCCGCCACCGGCATCCAGGGTGCGCGCGCACTGGGCGTGTTCGGCGACTCGATCACCACCGACCACATCTCCCCGGCCGGCTCGATCAAGGAAGACGGCCCTGCAGGCAAGTGGCTGAAGGACCACGGCGTCCTGAAGGCGGACTTCAACTCCTACGGCTCGCGCCGCGGCAACCACGAGATCATGATGCGCGGCACCTTCGCCAACGTGCGTATCAAGAACAAGATGATCCCGCCGAAGGCGGACGGTTCGGCGGTCGAAGGCGGCATCACCATCCACCAGCCGTCGGGCGAACAGCTGTCGATCTACGACGCGGCGATGAAGTACATCGCCGAAGGCACCCCGACCATGATCTTCGGCGGCGAAGAGTACGGCACCGGTTCGTCGCGCGACTGGGCAGCCAAGGGCACCCAGCTGCTGGGCGTGAAGGCCGTGATCTGCCGTTCGTTCGAGCGTATCCACCGCTCGAACCTAGTGGGCATGGGCGTGCTGCCGCTGCAGTTCATCGGCAACGACAGCGTCGAAAGCCTGGGCATCACCGGCAAGGAAACCTACGACCTGAAGGGCCTGGAAGGCGAGATCAAGCCGCAACAACTGGCGACCCTGGTGATCCACCGCGAAGGCGGCGAATCGCAGGAAGTCCAAGTGCTGCTGCGTATCGACACCCCGATCGAAGTCGACTACTACAAGCATGGCGGCATCCTGCCGTTCGTGCTGCGCCAGCTGCTGGCTGCGTAATTGACGGGCCCGCGCCAGCGGGCTGCTGACAAAAAAAGGCCGGAGCCCGCACGGGTTCCGGCCTTTTGTCCGTCAAAAGCGGTTCACGTTTACAATGCTGAACCGAATTTTTCGCAGTCAATATGCCGAACCCCATCGTTTTCCATTCGAGCAAGGCTTTCCCAGGCAAGATCGCCACTATCGTCCTCTTCGTCTTGAGCTTCCTCTGCGCCAGCGCGAGCGCGCAGCCGCAGCCGGTGCGCGTCGGCCTCGATGCCGAATTCGGGCTGGACAACAGCACCTCGGCCCAGGCCGTCGAGCTGGGCATGCGCACCGCCATCGCCGAGATCAACCGCGCCGGCGGCGTATTGAAAGGCAGGCCGATCGAGCTGGTCACCAAGGATCACCGCTCGATCCCGGCGCGCGGCATCCGCAATATCGAGGAATTCGCCCGCATGCCCGACCTGGTCGCCGTGTTCGGCGGCCGCTTCAGTCCCGTCATCATCGAAGAATTGCCGACCCTGAAAGCGACCAAGACCCTGTTCATGGCGACATGGTCCTCGGCCGACGGAATCATCGACAACGGCATGAAGCCGAATTACGTGTACCGCCTGTCGCTGCGCGACAGCCTGGCCATGCCCAAGCTGCTGCAGACGGCCCACAAGCGCGGCTTGCGCAAGGTCGGACTGCTGCTGACCAATACCTCCTGGGGACGGAGCAACCTGGCTGCGGCCGAGAAGTTTGCCGAAGCAAACAAGGACATCAAGATCGTGCAGACCGCTTGGTACAACTGGCGCGACCAGACCCTGGTGGCCAAGTACAACGCCCTGCGCAGCGCCGGCGCCCAGGTGGTCGTGCTGGTCGCCAACGACGACGAGGCGGCCGTGCTGGTGCGCGAAGTGGCCGCGCTGCCCAAGGCCGAGCGCATGCCGATCCTGAGCCACTGGGGCGTCACCGGGGGCGAATTCGTGCGGCAGGCCGGGCCTGCCCTGAACCTCGTGGACTTTTCCGTTATCCAGACCTTCTCCTTCTTCAAGGCCGACCCGAAGCAGCTCGAGCGCTTCATGCGCAACGCCGCCACCGTCTCGAAGGTGCGCAGGATCGAGGACATCCAGGGGCCGGTGGGCGTGGCCCACGCCTACGACCTGATGCACATCCTGGCCAAGGCGATCGACCAGGCCGGAAGCACCGACAGGAAGGCCGTGCGCGATGCCCTGGAAAAGCTGCGCCCCTATCGCGGCCTGGTGAAGAACTACGCCCCGGCTTTCACCCCGACCCGCCATGAGGCGCTGAGCGCGCGCGAACTCCTGATCGCGCGCTACCGTGCGGACGGCGTGATCGTGCCGACCGACGACTGATGATGGCGCTGTGGTCGACGTCCCGCACTGCGAGCCTGACGCAGCGTTTTGCCTTCGCCTCCGCGATCCTGGCCGGCGTGGCCGTGCTGATGGTGGCGGCAGCCTCGTTCTGGCTGGTCAATCGCCAGCATGATGCCGCGGTCGCGCTGCTGCAGCAGCGCGAAGCGGCGTTCAACGCCAGAAGCGTCGGCAATACCATCAGGACCCTGGTCACGCGCATGGGCGAAGTGGCGGACAGCCCGATCCTGGCGACCGGCCTGGTCGACAGCGCGGGCAAGGAAACCTACCTGGCGCCCTTCCTCGGCGGCCTGCGCCAGATCGCGGGCATCCCGGTCCAGGTCATGTTCACCGATTTCGAGGGCAAGATGGTGGCCGGCAATGGCCTCGAGCGCTTCGACCAGGAGCAGCTGGCCTGGCTGCGCGACCGCATCGACCGCGGCGTGGACCAGGCGGCCATCTTCGTGCAGCCGCAAGGCGCGGAGCTGGTCGGCGTCAGCCTGCTGCGCTACTCGCGCACCAATACCCCCGAGGGGGCCCTGGTCTACAAGGTCCGGATGCAGGACCTGCACCCGAACCCGTCGTCGACCTTGACCTGGAAGGGCCAGGCCGCGGCGGCGCCGGCGGAGCATATCCTGGAGGTACCGGTGGCGGTGCCAGCCCAGCTTGCGCACCTGGGCCTGAAGCTGCGCGTGGACGCCTCCGGGCTCGACGACATCCTGGAGGAGTCCTGGTCCCAGTACGGCCTGATCGGCTCAATCGCCGCGCTGATCGCCCTCGGGGTGTTCCTGCTTGGCTCGCGCCTGTCCCTCGGCCTGACCCAGGACCTGCGCAAGCTCGAGCGCTTCGCCGGCAGGTTCGGCGAAGAAGGCATCACCGAGCACCGCGCCGAACTGGCCGGCAGCAGCGAAACGGTCACCCTGGCGCGCTCGATCAACCAGATGCTCGACCGCCTCCACGAACAGCAGGAGCACCTGCAGCAGGAGCACCGGCGCAAGGACGAGTTCCTGGCGATGCTGGCGCACGAACTGCGCAATCCGCTCGCGCCGATCAGCAGCGCCGCCCAGCTCCTGCGCATGCTGTTCGCGGGCGAGCCCCGGGTCAGGCAGGCGAGCGAAGTCATCTCCCGCCAGGTGACGCACATGACCCACCTGGTCGACGACCTGCTGGACGTGTCGCGCGTCACGCGCGGCCTGGCCACGATCGACAAGGCCGTGGTGGAGCTCGGCGACGTGCTGCGCGAAGCGGTCGAGCAGGTCACACCGGTGATCAACGCCCGCGGGCACCGCCTGACGCTGGACGGTTCACCCGACCCGCTGCTGGTCAGCGGCGACCGCACCCGCCTGATCCAGGTCGCGGCCAACCTGCTCAGCAACGCCGCCAAATACACGCCCGAGGGCGGCCAGCTGCGCGTCGCGCTGCGCCGGCACGAGGGGAGCGCGGTCCTCGAGGTGCAGGACAACGGGATCGGCATCGGGCCGGAGCTGTTGCCGGTCGTGTTCGACCTGTTCACCCAGGGGCAGCGCACGCCTGACCGTGCGCAGGGCGGGCTTGGCCTCGGCCTGGCGCTGGTGAAGAAGCTGGTCGAGCTGCACGGCGGCGCGGTCGAAGCCCGCAGCGACGGCGCCGACCAGGGCAGCACCTTCATCGTTCGCCTGCCGCTGCTGCCGGCCGCTCAAGGCACCGCCAGCGCGACCGCCACCGCGATTGCGGCAGGCTCGGCCACCGCGCAGTCCCGCCGCATCCTGGTCGTGGACGACAACGTCGACGCCGCCAACACCCTGGCCCTGCTGCTCCAGAGCGCCGGGCACGTGCTCACGACCGAGCATTCGGCACAGGCCGGGCTGGCGGCGGCCGGGCGCGAGGACTTCGACGTCATCCTGCTCGATATCGGCTTGCCGGACATGAGCGGGCACGAGCTTGCCCAGGCCCTGCAGCGGCAAGCGCGCAGCGCGGGCGCCCTGCTGGTCGCCGTCAGCGGCTACGGCCAGGAACAGGATCGCCGCATGTCGCTGCAGGCCGGCTTCGCTGCCCACCTGGTCAAGCCCGTCGTGGCGGAAGAACTGCTCGCGACCATCGCAGGCCGGCACGCTTGAGAAGAAATTTATTGAAGTAAGCGTTCTGTTCGTCCACGCACCGAGAGAACAGGCGAGCAGGAGGATGATGGCTTATCGGGAAAGCAGACAGCACGCAGGTCTGCCCCCTCATTCCAAGCGGAGGCCAACATGCTCTATACCATTGCAATCATCCTTCTCGTTCTGTGGGTGCTCGGCATGGTTACTTCGGTAGCCGGCGGACTGGTTCACCTTCTTCTCGTCGCCGCCGCCGTCGTCATCCTGATTCGCCTGTTCACCGGCAGAAAAGTGCTTTGACGCGTGACATCCTGAGATGACGGAGCCGGAATCCCCCGGGATTCCGGCCATCCCTACATCTCGGCCCACATCCTGAGCAGGTTGTGATAGTGCCCCGTGATGCCGACGACGGCCTCGGTCTCGCCATGCGCCGCCCGCAGCTTCTGGATGTTGGTGTCCAGCTCGAACAGCATGGCCCGCTGCCCGTCGTCGCGCACCATGCTCTGGGTCCAGAGGAAGGACGCCACCCGTTCCCCGCGCGTCACCGGCAGCACCTGGTGCACGCTCCCTGACGGATACACGATGGCGTCGCCCGCCGGCAGCTTCACTTCATGCGTGCCATAGGCATCGACTACCACCAGCTCGCCGCCCTCGTAATCGTCCGGGTCACTCAAGAAAACAGTGGTCGACACGTCCGCGCGCAGCGGCGGCAAGCCGCCGCGCTGGGGCCGGATCGCCCCGTCCACGTGCAGGCCGTAGTGCTCTCCCCCGCCGTAGGCGTTGAAGTAAGGCGCCAGGATCCGCAAGGGCAGCACGCTTGAAAAGAACAGCGGATTGTTCATGAGCGCCTGGCTCACCGCCTGCCCCAGCTCCACCGCCAAGGGCGATCCTTCCTTGAGCTGGCGGTTGCGCTTGACCTGGGCGCCCTGCGAGCCGACGCTTTCCCGTCCGTCCACCCATTCCGGCGCCCCCTCCATGCGGGCACGGATCGCAGCGACCTGCTCGCGCGTGAGTACGCCCGGGATGTGCAGCATCATGATGTGAGTCCTCGTCAAAGAAAAAAGCCCTCCCGATCATATCAGGAGGGCAAAGTCCGGTTGCCCGGCGGGGGTGGTGTTGCCCGGTATCAGAACTTGAGGTTGGCCGTCAGGGTGGCCGAGCGGCCCGGGCCCACGCCGGCGTAGTGCGGCGACGAGACGCGGTCGAAGTACAGCTTGTCCGTCAGGTTCTGGATGTTCAGCTGGAAGGACACGTTCGGGTTCAGCACGTAGGTCGCCATCGCGTCGAAGCGGGTATAGCTCGGCGAATACTTGGTGTTGTTCACGTTGGCGAACTGGCGGTCCACGAAGTTGGCGCCGCCGCCGATCGTCAGGGCGCGGCTCACCGCATAGGTGGTCCACAGCGAGGCGCTGTGCTTCGGCGTGGTCGGGAAGGCGTTGCCGTTGAAGGGCGACGGGGTCCAGACCGGGTTCGCGGTCGTGCCGGTGTTGGCGAAGCCGTTGTCGGCGACGATGCCGTCCAGCCAGGTGTAGCCGCCGAACACGGTCCAGGCGTTCGTGATGCGGCCCGACAGGCCGAACTCGACGCCCTTCATCTCCTTGCGGCCCACGTTCTGGCTGGTGCCGTCCGGTGCGGTGACGCGGGCATTGTCCATGTCGTTCTTGAACACCGCGGCGCTCACCGACAGGCGGCCGCCCGGCAGCACTTCCCACTTGGTGCCCAGCTCGATGCTGCGGCTGGTCTGCGGCTGCAGGTTCTGGACCGCCACGCTCAGGGCATCGAGGCCGTCGCCGCCGTCATTGCCCGGCGGGGTGGCCGAGGTCGCCCACGACAGGTAGATGCTGCCGTTCGCCTTCGGCTTGTACACCAGGCCGGCCTGGTAGGTATCGAAGCTCGATTCGACGCGGGCACGGGTGGCCGCGCCGCCCGCGGTGGCCGGCGAGGTGTAGAGGGAGCTCGAGAAGTCGTCCCAGCGCGCGCCCAGGTTCAGCAGCCACTGCGGGCTGAACTCGATGGTGTCGAAGCCGTACACGGCGCGGGTGCGGGTCACGACGTCGGTCCTGGCCGCCGACACGCTGCGGGTGTACAGCCACGGGTCGTACGGGTTCGGGTTGACCAGGGTGGTGCAGTTGTACAGGGTGGCGGCGCCCGCGGTCGGGCAGGTCGAGGTATTGGTCAGCGGGTTGTTGGTGCCCGGAGTGAACACATAGGTGCCGCGGTCGGTGTTCTCGCGCGAGAACTCGACGCCGACGTTGAAGCTGTGCTTGACGCCGGCGGTCTGGAGGCTGCCGGTCAGGCTGGTCGCGTTGGCCAGGGTCCGGGTGTCGACCAGGCGGGTGTTGGCGCGGCGCCAGACGGTGCCGTAGCGGACGGTGTTGCCCTTCGAGTCGTCCGGCTGGGTGTAGACGTAGTCCTGGCCGGTCCTGCCCCAGCGGGTGACGTTGCGGATCGCCAGGTTCGGGCTGAATTCGTGGCGCAGGTCGACGGTGGCGACGTCGGTCTCGGTGTCGCGGAAATCGCGGTTCTTGAGGCCGTAGAAGGCTTCGCGGTCCACCGTGAACGGGGTGCCGCCGCCGTTCTTGGCGACGTCCGGGCCGCTGCTGACCGGGTTGTCGAACGGGATGCCGGTATCCGGGATCTCGCTGCTCTGCATGTGGTAGTAGCTCAGAATCGCGCGGGTCGGGCCGTTCAGGCCGAAGGTGACGGTGGGCGCGATGCCCCAGCGCTCGCCGCCTACGACGTCGCGGCCGGCGACGTCGTTATTGTGGACCATGGCGTTCAGGCGGAAGCCCGTGTTCTCGCCGATGACGCGGTTGATGTCGGCGGTGGCGCGGCCGTACTTGTCGCTGCCCAGACCCACGGTGGCGTTGCTGAAGTTGCTGTCCTTGGCGGTCTTGGTGACGATGTTGATGCCGCCGCCGGCCGAGGAACGGCCGCCCAGCGCCGAGTTCGGGCCCTTGACCACTTCGACCTGCTCGATCGCGAAGATCTCGCGCGACTGCGAGCCGGAATCGCGCACGCCGTCGATGTAGGTATCGGTCTGGGCGTTGTAGCCGCGGATGAACAGGTTGTCGCCCACCGGGTTGCCGCCTTCGGAAGCGCCGATGGTGATGCCCGGGACGGTGCGCAGCGCGTCGGTGAGCGACACGGCGCCGGTCTGCGAAATGGTTTCCGAGGTTACGACGGTGACGGACTTCGGGGTGTCGAGCAGCGGCGCGGTGAACTTGTCCGAGCTCGATTTTGCCGGGCCCTGCACGGCGCGGTCGTGGCCGCCGGTTACCAGGACCTTCGGCAGGGTGGCGTCCGCCGCCAGTTCCGGGGCAGCCTCCGGGCTGGCGTGCACGGCCAGCGGCATGGCCAGCGTGGCGAGCACGGCGAGTGCCGGAGCCGACATGACGGGAGCGGAAGGACGGGAGTGTTTCTTGCTCTTGATGAAGGTGTTGCTTGCCTGCGGAGTGATCGTGGTCATGTTATTTTTGGTCAAGGAAGGCACCAGGCCTTAAAGCAAACGTTAATGAGAACGATTCGCATTATCCTTTCCATTTGAGATTTTTGCAAGCAGCGCGTTTCCTTTCCCCGACAGGCCTTGTGTTCATGGCATGTGGCCGAATCAACTACAATACCGGAGATATGGGTTTATCATGACCTTGACCATTATTTGAAAAGAGAGACCCCTAGCGCCATGCGTCGTCCTTCCAAAGATTCAACCCCCAAACTCTCCGCCGAAAGCCAGCGTCTCGTCAGCATTGCGCAAGCCATCATGCAGGCCGCCAGCCGCGTTGAAGAACGGACCTGGGAGCACCAACTGGACACGCAACTGCAGAAGCTGCTCAAGACCAACCACCAGGACAGCATCGATGCCGCGCTGAACGCCCTGTTCAAGGACGATCTCGCCTCCTACGACGTGCTGATGGATGCGGTCGAGGCCGTGAGCGAATCGGCCAGCATGGTCGAGCAGCAGGACGGCGGCGACGTCACCTGGCAGGCCCTGCTGGTGGCCGCGCCGGTGCTCGCCTGGACCCGCTTCAACATCGCTTCGGGCAATATCCCGGCCGAGATGCTGAGCACGCTGCAGGCGCACTTCTCGGCCCACCTGCTGGCCGAAGGCACCCGCATCGCGATGGCGCCCACGCTGTACTCGATCGACCAGCTGCCGCGTACCCATGCCGAAACCTATGCGCTGACGCACAAGCTGGCGGCCGCGGCGCACAAGGGCGGCACGGTCAAGCCGGCCGCGCGCGTGGAAGAAACCGCGCCCTTCCTGGCCGACACCCGCTACCTGCTGGTGGCGATCGTCGCACCGCAGGGCGCGCCGATGTTCCGCTGGCAGGAGCCGCAGCACCACATCGGTTTCGCCGAGGAGCGCAACCGGGCGCTGGAACAATGGCGCGCCCAGGGCACGGCCAACATCGCGCGCCTGCTGCCGGGCTGCGGCGTCGAGCTGCTGCTGCCGGAAGCCTATTACGTGGCCTGCCGCGAGGCCGACAAGCTGATCCGCCCGATCTCGATCCGCGCCGCCGTCCACTACCTGACCCATACGCTGGGCGTGGAGCCTTCGGACCTGCGCGCCGTGGTCGCCGGCTTCGGCGAGGAGTCGGCCGACATCCAGATCGACGAATACCGCGTCTCCTTCACCATGCGCCAGGATAGCGACGTCATGTACGGCATCGTCTGGCCGCTGTACGGCCAGGAGGACGAGAACGGCACCCCGATGGAAGGCCCGTTCGCCACCGGCCCTGCCCCGCTGACCCCGATCAACGAGATCGTGGCCCACCTGAACGAGGCCGGCATCGCCCACATCAAGCGCATCAACGAGCGCTACCCCGCCGAATACTGCGACGACTGCGGCGGCCCGCTGTTCGCCGACCCGACGGGCGAGCTGGTGCATGCCGAGATGCCGGAAGATACGCCGCCGGGGAGCGAGCACTTCCACTAAGCCCGGTGTGAGGTTTCTTGTAGGGTGGGCGGGTCTTCCCGCCCACGCGTTCAAATCACGGTGACTCTGCCTGCGCGGCTATTCCTGCCCTAACTATCACCGCGTGGGCGGGAAACCCGCCCACCCTACGTCTCAGCATCCTGCTGAACAATAACCATACGGAGACTTCCTCAATGCCGCGCCCTGCCGTCCGCCTCGCCCTCGCCACCCTCGCCCTCTGCACCGCCAGCCTCGCCCTCGCCGCCCCGGTGAAATCCCCGCAGCAAGCGCGCAGCACCAGCATCAAGTCCAAGTTCAACTACCTCAGCTTCCTGCCGAAGTCGTATTCGAGCAAAGGCGACAAAGTCCCGCTGATCGTCTTCCTGCACGGTTCCGGCGAGCGCGGCACCGACCTGAACAAGGTAAAGGCCTGGGGCCCGCCGGCCATCGTCGAGAAGGACCCGGACTTCCCGTTCATGGTCGTCTCGCCGCAGGTGGCGGAAGGCGAATGGTGGGATTCCTACCGTCTGAAGTCGATGCTCGACGACGTCCTCAAGCGCTACAACGTCGACCCCAAGCGGGTCTACCTGACCGGCATCAGCATGGGCGGCTACGGCGCCTGGGATTTTGCCTCGCGCTATCCGGACTACTTCGCCGCGGTCGCCCCGATCTGCGGTGGCGGCATACCGCGCCTGGCCGGACGGCTGAAGGACATTCCGGTCTGGGCCTTCCATGGGCTGAAGGACGACGCGGTGCCGGAGCAGGAATCGGCGCGCATGGTGGAGGCGCTCAAAGCCCAGGGCGGCAACGTGAAGTACACGGTGCTGCCGGAAGCCGGCCACATCGAGGCATGGGTACATGCCTACGGCGAGGCCGGGCTGTTCGAGTGGTTCGCGCAGCAGCGCCGGCCGTGATGGCGGCAAGGCCGGCCGGCCTGCGGGAGCAGGCCGGCGAAGGGATCAGCGCGGCAGGCTGGCGATGACCTTGCTGGCGAAGTCGGCCGGGTTGCCGGCGTGCCAGCGCCACACGATCACCAGGTCGTGGTCGGGCGACACGACGATGGTATTGCTGCCCGCGCCCAGTGCGGCATAGGCATTCGCCGGCAGACCCGGCAGGTTCTTGCCCTTGGTGTTCAGCCACCACAGGTAGCCGTAATCCGGACCATGCGCGCTTGGCGTCAGCGCTTCCTTCACGTAGGACGCCGGCAGCACCTGCTTGCCCTGCCACTCGCCGCCGCGCAGCCACAGGTAGCCGAAGCGCGCCATGTCCCAGGAATTGATCCACATGCCGCCGCCCCAGCGCGTACCGCCGCTGACGGACGCTAGCTGCTTGCCGTTCAGTTCGACATAGCTGTTATGGTAGGGCACCCACTTCCAGCTGTTCGAGGCGCCGATCGGGTCCATCACCTGTTGCTTGAACACCTGCGGCACCGACCCGTCGAATACGCGCAGCAGCGACAAGGCGAAGCGGTTGATGCGCACGTCGTTGTACTCGTAGAAGCTGCCCGGGGCCTGCAGGGCGCGCGGCTTGCGCTCGCCGGCGCCGAAGGCATCCTTGCCGACGAAGTCGGCGTTCTTGCCCCACAGGCTGCCCTCCCACTCGGTTTCCTGCTGCAGGTGCTGCTTCCAGGTGACTTGCGCATTGCGGCTCGAGGCATAGCCGCCGTCGAGCACGCGCTTGCCCACGGGCTCGTCGACCGCGATGCGTCCGTCGCGCACGGCGACGCCGGCAACCGTTGCCAGCATGCTCTTGGCTACCGAATAGGTCGGGTCCACAAAATTGGTGTCGCCGAACTCGGCCACCACATAGCCCTTGTAGATCACCAGCCCGTTGGTGCGGGCGCGCTCGGTCGGCATCGAGCCCAGGCGCGTCCCGAAGGTGGCTTCCTGGTCCGAGAAATCCACCGCGCGGGTGGTCTCGCGCGTTTGCGCGAACTGCACCGCGGCGGCCAGGGCCTTGGCGTCGATGCCGAGCTCGGCGGGCGACTTGCGGGCCCACTCGCCGGCGGGCGGGAAATAGCTTGCGCTTGCAGAGCTTGTTGCGGTTGCGGCGCAAGCGGCGAGCGCCGGCAGCAGCGCGGCGAGGCCCAAGGCGAGCACGCCGCGACGTGAAACACGAATCATGGATGAGTCCACTGTGAATATGGAAAACGGATCAGGCTGGAGTTGTAGTAGCGCTTGTCGCCGCTGACCTCCTGGCCGATCCAGTCGGGCCTGGCGAACACGGTGTCCTCGGAGGGCAGCTCGATCTCGGCCACCACCAGGCCGGCGTTCTCGCCCAGGAATTCGTCGACTTCCCAGGTGAAGCCGGCGTGCTCGATGCGGCGCCGGTATTTTTCGACCAGCGGGCGTTCGCACAGGGTGTCGAGCAGCTCCTGCGCCTCGGGCAGAGGAATCGGATACTCCCACTCGCCGCGGCGCACGCCGCTGCCCTTGCTCTTGATGGTGAGCCTGCCTTCCTCGCCCTCGATGCGCACGCGCACCGTGCGCTCCGGGTCGGAGCACAGGTAGCCCTGGCGCAGCAGCACGGGCTCCCCGAGCTGGCGCCAGGCGTCGCCGCTGGGCAGGAACTTGCGTTCGATTTCGACGCCCATGGCCTGCCTTCAGTCCAGCGTCTGCAGGATCGGCGTCAGGATCGCCGCGCCCAGCGCCGCGCTGCGCGCGCCGTTCCAGCCGGTGTGCGGGTCGGGCAGGTTGGCGTTGTCCTTGAAAGGCATTTCCAGGGTCAGCGACAGGCACTTGAAGGTGTGGCCGATGTACTTCGAGGCCAGGGTCAGCAGTTCTTCGTTGTACTTGCTGGCCGCATAGCCGTAGACGTTCTGGAAGTCCGGGCTGGCCGCCATGTAGCGCTGGATGAAGGCGTTCTGCTCGTCCAGGCGCTCCGGGGTGAAGTCGGCCAGCATTTCGCTGCCCGCCACGAAGTTGTACGGCAGCGCTTCGTCGCCGTGGATGTCGAAGAACATGTCGACGCCCGTTTCGTGGATCTTGTTCTTCACGCACAGCACTTCCGGGCTGCGCTCCAGCGAAGGCGTCATCCATTCGCGGTTGAGGTTGGCGCCGGCCGCATTGGTGCGCAGGTTGCCGCGCACCGAGCCGTCCGGGTTCATGTTCGGCACGATGTAGAACACGGCGCGGGCAAGCAGCTTGCGCGACACAGGGTTGGCGTTGTCCAGCAGCGCATCCATCATGCCTTCCACGAACCACTCGGCCATGGTCTCGCCCGGATGCTGGCGCGCGATCACCCAGATCTTCTTTTCCGCCTGCGGGTTGCCGATCACGACCAGGTTCATGTCGCGGCCGTCGATCGTGGTGCCGATGTCGTGCACGCGCGCGATCGGGTTCTCCGCCACTTCGCCCAGCAGGCGCAGGTGGCGCTCCCAGGTGTAGGGCTCGAAGTAGGCGTAGTAGATGCTGTCGAGTTCCGGCGTGTGGTTGATCGTCATCACCTGGCCGTCGAAACTGGTCGGCACGCGGAACCAGTTCTCGGTGTCGTAGCTGGCGGCGACCTGGTAGTCCTCGAAGCCCTTCGGGTAGGTGGCCTGGCCGGCGTTCAGGAAGCGGATCGCGCAGGCCTGGCCGCGCGCGCCCTGCAGGCGGAAGTGGAACCACTGGTGGATGTCGGCGTGCGAATCCGCGCGCAGGTTCAGGTCGATTGCCTTGGGGCCGTCGGCGCGCACGACCTCGATGGCGCCGGAGTCGAAGGCCTGGCTGATTTTGATGGGCATGGCGAATCCTCTTTGTCCGTTCAAAGAAGCGCATCATACTGCAGGGATGCGTGCAGCGATGCGCCACGTGAGGCGAGCGGACGAGGCCCGGCGCTGCCGTGCCCTGCCCGGCTGCGCCGGTGGTCTACCGTAGCGCGATTACTGCGCGTCGAGGTCGATCAGGTCCTTGCTGTACATCAGCATGATCTGGCGCATCAGTTCGACGTTGCTGCGGTCCAGCACCACGGTCAGGTCTTCCTTGGCGTTCGACGCGAAGTTCATGCGCAGCGTGCCGGGCAATTCCTTGCACTGCACGAACTCGGCGCGCGGGGTGTAGGGATGGTCCCAGTCCTGCTGGCTCACCGGTGCGCAGGGCGGCGGCGGCACCAGGTTCGGGTCACGATTGACCGGCAGGTGCTTGAGCAGCCAGAACACGATGGTTGCCGGCACATAGAGCTGGACGTCGCTGGCGCCCTTGCAGGCAAACTTGACCAGCAACAGGTTGCCGACGCGATCGCAGGACATGGCCATGCTCTTGACTTGACGAATTACCGCAGGTTTCACGACGATATTCCTAGGGAAAAGGTTGAAAAAGGCGCAGCGATTCTACCGCATCCCATTGCCGTGTCACAAACAAAACGGGGAGCTCGCGCTCCCCGTATCCGTTCTGCCACTGGCTCCCGACTTGCGGGAGCCGCGACATCACTCTTTCGACCCGCGGCCGCCGCCTTGCGAGTTGCGGCCGCCTTTTGCGGACGCTGCACGCGACGGGCCACCCGAGCCGGCATTGGCCGACTGACGGTTGCCGTGGCTCATGCTACCGGCACGGCGGGCTTCTTCCGAGGTGAACTCGTGGGCCGTACCCTTGGCGTGGGCGGCCTTGCCGCCCTGGCTGGCGATTTCGCGCTGGCGGGCCGGATCCATCGAAGCGAAACCGCGGTTGCGGGTGCCGCTGCTCTGGCTGTTGCCGCCCTGATTGCTGCCTTGCTTGTTACCTTGATTGCTTGAGGCCATGATGATCTTCTCCCTTGTACGCTTTATGAACCGCCGCGTCCTGCGGCAGGCTGTTGCCGGGCAAACTCGAAGCCCGATGAGTGACCGGCGAAATCATCTTAGGTAGCACTGATGAATGCTGGTATAGGACGCTTTCAGATGACTTTGTAGGAATTCACGCGACAGAAAATGCATTAATGAAAATGTACTTCCAGTAGTCAACAAGCCCTTCAGTATCCGTCCTACACAGGCCCCCTACCCCTTCCTATACTGTATTGGCATGAACGGGCGCATCATGGCACTACAAGACGGCGTGCGTGCGCCGCACCGACACAGCGAAAGGAGTCGATATGGACGCGAACCAGCGTAGCGAGGTCAACAACCAGACCAATAACGGCGCGAACGAAAAATGGACACCCGGCGCCAAGGGCAATACCACCGACGGCCCCTTGGACCATACCTATCCGCAGGGTCTGGGCCAGCAGGGGACCATCCGCGGCGAGAACGAAATGCATCCTGACCAGGACCCATCGCACATGGACCGGCAGGAAGTGGCCGCCGAAGACGGCGGCCGCGCCGACTACGAGACCACCCTGCCCGGTGCCGTCCCGGACGACCTGCCGGGCGGCTCGATGCAGAGCCAGCAGACCGGCGGCTCGGGCCCGCAGCAAGGCATCACCGACAGCCACCAGCGTCAAATGGAACAGCGATCTGGCGCCTGGGGCCTGCTGGAGCAGCCGGTCGGCCACCGCGACAAGCATTCCGGCACCGACCTGCGCGCCCACCCGGCCAACCAGCAGGGCCACAGCCAGGATGTGCATGCGATGAATCCCCACGATCCGGCCCAGCCGGAATTGCAGGGCGGCTCACTCGGACGCCACCACGGCGTCGCGCCCGGCACCTACCAGTCCCAGGGCACGACCGCCGAAGTCGGCTACGGCAACCGGCAAAGCGCGGCCGGCAATGGCGAAGGCACCGGCATGGCGGTCGGGCCGCATCCCGTGAACCAGCAAAGGAGCAAGGAATGAACCAGCAAAACGAGCAGAACCGGCAATCGAGCACCGACCGCAACGGTTCGCAGACCGGGCCCGCGGGTAGCGAAGGCAAGGCCGAGCTGCACAAGTCGAACGACGTGAGCGGCGGCCTGCCGCGCAGCCCCGGCAACAGCGGCCCGCGCACCGAGGACGAGAGCTGGAAGCCGGGCCAGAGCGTGAAGGCGGAAAAGAACCCGGTGCACGAGTCGAACGACGTCGCCGGCGGGCTGCCCAAGAGCCCGGCCGGTGCGAACCGCCTGGCGGGCGACCGCAAGATGGACGACGACACCGGTTTTTCGCGCCAGTAAGCTGCCATCGGGGGGCGGCCCTGCCGCCCCTTCCCTCCGCTGGCCCCATCCGGGCCGAACATTGATGCACCTCCAAGCCGCAAGATCCTGACGGAACCCGTCCGTTCCCGCTCGACTCCAACCGCACTCGACACGTCTCGTTGTCCGCCGAATTTATTGGGCAGCGGTGACGGTGCACGTGCAACGAGAGTACGCGGAGACGAATCATGACGGAAGACGCAACGCTCGCGGTGTCGGTGGTGGTGCCCGCCTGTGGCCGCATGGACCTGCTCGACCGCTGCCTGGACGCGCTGATGCGCCAGCAGTTCGATCCGCACCAGGTCGAAATCATCGTCGTCGACGATGAGCCCAACCACAATACCCTGCACCTGGTCGCCGGCTGGCGCACCCGCACGCTCGAGCGCGGCCCGCGCCTGTCCTACGTCGCCAACCCGGGGCCGGTCGGGCCGGCATCGAGCCGCAACCGCGGCTGGCGCGCCGCGCGCGCGCCCATCGTTGCCTTCACCACCGACGACGCGGTGCCGGAACCGGGCTGGCTGGCCGAGGGCCTGGCCGCCTTCCGCGACGACGCCGACGTGGTCTGCGGGCGCATCCAGACCCCGGTCCCGGCCCGTCCCACCGAATACCAGCGCAGTGCCCACGGGCACGAGGCCGCCGACTTCACCAGCGCCAGCTGCTTCTTCCGCAAGACCGCGCTCGAGCGGCTCGACGGCTTCGACGAGCGCTTCAGCGTGCCGCGCGGCAGCGACGCGGACATGTATTTCCGCGTGCTGGAACACGGCGTGACCATCGTGCGCGCGCCGCGCGCCCTGGTGGTCCACCCGGTCCGTCCGGCGCCCTGGGGTGCGAGCCTGCTGCAGATCCGCCATGCGGTGTTCGACGCCCTGCTCTACAAGAAGCATCCGGCCCTGTACCGCCAGAAAGTCGAGGCGCGACCGCGCTGGGACCACTACGCGATCGTCGGCGTGCTGCTGCTCGCCGTGGCCGGGCTGCTGGCCGGCCTGCCGCTGCTGGCCGGCCTGGCCTTCGCGGGGTGGCTGCTGCTCACCGGCCGCCTGTGCGCGCACCGGCTGCGCGGCGTCGCGCACACGCCGGCGCACGTGGCCGACATCGTCATCACCTCGGCGCTGCTGCCGCCGCTGGCCGTGTTCTGGCGCCTGGCCGGCGCGGTGCGCTATCGCGTCCGTTTCGCCTGAGGCCGCCATGCGCAGACTGAAGGTCCTCACCTGGCACACCCATGGCAGCTACCTGCACTACCTGTCGCACGCGCCGCACGATTTCTACGTCCTGTCCAAGCCGGGCTGTCCACCCGGCTATGGCGGCCGTTGCGGCAGCATGCCCTGGCGCGACAACGTGCACGACCTCCCGGTCGAGCACGCGCGCCACCACGAATTCGACTGCATCCTGTTCCAGGACGACTACCAGTGGGAGAAAGACCAGTACGAGTACCTGGCGCCGGCACAGCGGGCGCTGCCGCGCATCTACCTCGAACACGATCCGCCGCTGGCCCATCCCACCAACACACGCCATCCGGTCGACGATCCGGGCGTGCTGCTGGTGCACGTCACCCCGTTCAACGCCCTGATGTGGGACAGCGGGCGCACGCCCGTGCGCGTGATCGAGCATGGCGTGCCGGCGCCGCACGAGCTGCACTACAGCGGCGAGCTGGCGCGCGGCCTGGTGGTCACCAACCACCTGGCACGGCGCGGCCGGCGCATGGGGCCCGACCTGTTCCTGCAGGCGCGCCGAACGGTGCCGCTCGACCTGGTCGGCATGGCCGCGCAGGAACTCGGCGGGCTCGGTGAAATCGAGCACGCCCAACTGCCGGCCTTCATGGCGCGCTACCGCTTCCTGTTCAGCCCGATCCGCTATTCGAGCCTTGGCCTGGGCGTCATCGAGGCCATGATGGCCGGGCTCCCGGTAGTCACCTTCGCCACCGCCGAAATGGCCACCGTCATCGAGAACGGCGTGTCCGGCTACACGGCGACCTCGCTGGAACCGCTGCTCGGGCACATGCAGGCCCTGCTCGACGATCCGGGACTGGCCCGCCACCTCGGCGAAGGCGCCCGCCGTACCGCACGCGACCGCTTTTCGATCGGCCGCTTCAGCAGCGACTGGGATGCCGCGCTGCGCTACGTCACCGGCCTGGGCACGACCCGGCAGGAGCATCTATGAAACTCGATGAAGTCCAGGCCGCGGCGAACGTGGCAGCAATGGCAGCGGCACAGGCAGCGGCGGCCGAGGCGGCGGTGCAGGTGGACGGACACCCGCTCCCCCCGCCCTCCCTGGCCGCGGACGGCGCCGGCGCACGCCGCATCGCCATCATCAGCGACCACGCCTCGCCGCTGGCCGCACCCGGCAGCGTCGACTGCGGCGGTCAGAACGTCTACGTGGCCCAGCTCGCACGCGAACTGGCGCGCGCCGGGCACCAGGTCGACGTGTTCACGCGCCGCGATGCCCTCGAGCAGCGCCAGGTCGTGCACTGGCTGGAAAACATCCGCGTCATCCACGTGCCGGCCGGGCCGCCGCGCCATGTGCCGAAGGAACAGCTGCTACCGCACATCGATGCGTTCTCGCGCTACGTCACGCGCTTCGCGCGGCGCCAGCCGGCCGCCTATGACATCGCGCACGCCAACTTCTTCATGTCGGGCATGGTCGCCCAGCACCTGAAGGCGGCGCTCGGACTGCCCTTCGTCATCACCTTCCATGCGCTGGGCAGGGTCCGGCGCCTGGCGCAGGGCACGGCCGACGCCTTTCCCACCGAGCGCATGCGCATCGAAGCCGCGCTGATGCGCGCGGCCGACCGCATCATCGCCGAATGCCCGCAAGACCGCTACGACATGGAAAGGCTCTACGGCGCACCGCTCTCGCGCATCTCCATCACGCCCTGCGGCTTCGCGCCCGACGAACTGTGGCCGGTGCCGATGCTCGAAGCGCGCGCCCGCCTGGGCCTCGACGAAGGCCGCTTCATCGTGCTCCAGCTTGGCCGCATGGTGCCGCGCAAGGGCGTAGACACCGTCATCCAGGGGGTGGCCATGCTGCGCCACCGCTACGGCGTCGACGCCCAGCTGCTGGTGGTGGGCGGCGACATCAGCGGCCAGGTCGGCGCCAGCAGTGGCGACGGCCTCGAGCTGGCGCGCCTGCGCAGCGTCGCGGCCGACCTCGGCATCGCGACACACGTGCGCTTCACGGGCCAGCAGCCGCGCGCCGTGCTGCGCGACTACTACAGCGCCGCCAACGTCTTCGCCAGCACGCCCTGGTACGAACCCTTCGGCATTACTCCGGTCGAGGCGATGGCCTGCGCCCGTCCCGTGATCGGCGCCGAGGTGGGCGGCATCAAGAGCACCGTCAACGACAGCGTGACCGGCTTCCTGATCCCCTCGCGCGACCCGGCGGCGCTGGCCGACCGGCTGGCGCGCCTGCACCGCCATCCCGAGCTGGCGCGCGCGATGGGCGAGGCCGGGCGCCGCCGCGCCTGCGAACACTACACCTGGCGCCACGTCGCCACCCAGCTGGCCACCATCTACGCCGACGTGCTCGATGCCACCCGGCCCGCGGCCGAAGCTGCAGCCTATCCCAACTAAGTCACCCTGAGGAGCCCATGAGTAACTCGACGCAGCATCCTTCCCTGCAAGGCAAGGTCGTACTGGTGACCGGCGCCGCCAGCGGCCTGGGCGCCGCCCTCGCACGCCGGCTGGCCGCCTCCGGCGCCAGCATCTTCGGCGTCGACCGGCAGGCCGCGCGCCTGGCCGACAACATGGCGCAGCTGCGCGAACTGGGCGTGCAGGCGCACGCCCTGGGCGTCGACATCGCCGACCCCACGGTGGCGCCGCGCGTGGTGGAGCATGCCGTCGACGTGCTGGGCCGCCTCGAC